>JAHXHF010000337.1 GCA_025656895.1 gamma proteobacterium symbiont of Bathyaustriella thionipta | reverse complement strand
CAATCACGCTGAGCAGGGCCAGCACAATTTGAAAACGCAACGATTTTATAAATTGAGGCATGTAAACTAAGGATTTTCTCTCTGACTTTGTTGGTTTAATGGGCACGGCATCACATAAATAGTTGCCATTCTTGTGTAGCTTGACCCGACTATCGGCCTCTTATCTTTCATCTTGCGGAGAAAATAAGAGACCATAAACGCTATAATAGGGTGCATTTTCTGATAAATCAGTTATTCTTCCGATATATTGAGTATTTCCTGTTTAGCAATGACTGTCACAAAGGGGCAAATTAATGTGGTTTTTTCGTAATTGGTTCAAGAAAAAAGCCGCCAAGGTAGAACAGCCTGCCGAACCTGATACAGAATCAGAAGAAGTCGCAAGAAAGGCGAAAAAGAAAAAAACAGTAAAAGCCCCGGTTATTGAGAAACGTGAGCAAACCGTACTGGTAGTTGACGACTCACGCACCCAGCTGGCCAGTATGTGCCGTTGTCTGGAAGCGGCCGGTTTCGATACCCTGACCGCGATGAACGGCAAAGAGGGGATTATCGCGGCTCGAAAAAACCTGCCTCATGCGATTGTGATGGATATTATCATGCCTGAAATCAATGGTTTCAAAGCAACCCGTTATCTTTCTCATCATGATGAAACAAAGCATATCCCGATTGTCATCGTCTCCGGCTCAGATCAGGATTCAGACCGGGTATGGGGTTTGAAACTGGGAGCGCGTGAATTTTTACGCAAACCCGTCAGTAGTAAGGAACTGATCATGGTGGTTAATCGTATGCTGGAAAAGGCGGACGAATCTTTGACGGCCTAGTAGCCTGCCTGCCGGACTCAAGTTGTTTCAATTGCGAATGATTTTTTTGGCTTGTTTTTCCGATAATCCGCACCAATAGGTACAATATTCCACTCAAGCGATCAATAAACCGGATCTGAAATGCCTTTCCCTCGTTGTGACCAGTTAATCCGACCGCTGTCTAATTAGTGTCCGGCAGAAAACTCGCTATTTTCGAGGGGCTATGACCCCGCCCGCCGTCGAATTCAGTCAATTGCCTGCATTTTTGGCCA
>JAHXHF010000143.1 GCA_025656895.1 gamma proteobacterium symbiont of Bathyaustriella thionipta | reverse complement strand
ATGCTGTCTTCTCCTGTGAATTCAATGTCACAGGTAAGATAGGATAAAATCAAAGGGTGGGGAATAACGCTCTAGAATGACCGGTTACGGCAATCCGTTGGCAGCCCTGTTGCTGATTGGCATGGACATGGATCACCTGAGTATGAATGTAGCCAGCCTGTTGCCGGTTAAATGGCTGGTACGCAACATCAGCAAAGCGCATGCGCGCACTGTGCTGCAATCTGCCCTGCAGTGTGATGATTCAGAATGTGTGCGTAAACTGGTTAGGCGTGAACTGGAGCAACTGGGCCTGTCGCGTCTGTTGCACCCGCAGGCGGGCCATCACAACTGATCAATTGGTATGACTTTTGCCGTAAGCACCACTGGCCAGCAACAGACTGATACTTTCCTTGCGCTTGAGACGCTTCGCCATGTCCAGAGGCGCTTCTTCTGCGGGACCGGCCAGATTGACATCCGCCCCGGCCTGAATCAGATCCCGGGCAGCAGTTCGAATACCCTCGTGAATCGCCAGCGTCAGAGGAGTGAAGCCATCATCCCGTTTGTAATCCAGATGAGCGCCATGCTGCTGCAGTAAACGCAGATTGTCCCGCCCGGTGGCAGCGGCTTCTACAGCCAGCATCAATAAGCGGTCAGGATCATAATCGGCACCACTTTTTATCAGCAGGGCCGCCACTTTTGGTCGCCGGCTGATAATGGCCAGATCCAGCGCGCTATAGCCTCGCTCATCCCGTATATTGACATCGGCCGCATGATCAATCAGCAGTTTGGAAATGGTCCACAGACCTTTCTGTGCGGCTGCCTGCAAGGCGGTGAGGCCATTACGGTCGGTTTCATTCAGTTCTGATTTCCAGTAAACATGCCGCTTGACCTGATCCAGGTCACCACGATTAATGGCCTGATACAGGCTAATATCCGGTTTGGGTGGTTCTCCGCAGGCTGTCAGCATTAAAGTAATCAGCAACATCAGTGTTAGCCGCATGGTTCAAAATCCTTTCATAATGAGTGTTTTTTAACTGTATTTAGTGTCCGGCAGAAAACTCGCTATTTTCGAGGGGCTATGACCCCGCCCGCCGTCGAATTCAGTCAATTGCCTGCATTTTTGGC
>JAHXHF010000272.1 GCA_025656895.1 gamma proteobacterium symbiont of Bathyaustriella thionipta | reverse complement strand
ATAAGTTATTTCTATCGGTAGCATGAGCATGCTTATGAATGGTTTTTGCCAAACAAGATTCTTAAAAAAACAGTGAAACTTCAGTAATAAAATAAGGACCCGTTTTATGCCCCGGACTAAAATATTATTCTTAGCAGGCTTTATTCTATTCCCCGTACTGGCTTACTCCCAGAACCTGGCGGCCACACCCCGCTTACTGAAAAATAATTTTGGCATGACTTTCGTGGAAATCCCGGCGGGCGATTTCATGATGGGAACCGCCGACATGGAAGCCGCCCGCATGATATTGCCGACCAACAAGCCTATCCGTATTGACGACGAAACCCCGGCGCATCGGGTGACTTTCAAACAGCCCTTCCTGCTGGGGCAAACCGAAATCACCCAACAGCAATGGCTGAATATCATGCATACCAAACCCGGCCCTGCCGCGTTCTGGAAAACAGAAAACTGGCAAAAGCAGCCGGTTGTTTCCATCTCATGGAAGCTGGCACAGGATTTTATCCGCAAACTGAATCAGCTGGACTCACAGTTCAGTTATCGCCTGCCCACAGAAGCCGAATGGGAATATGCCGCCCGTGCGGGCAGTAACGGGCAATATCCATGGCCACAGGAAGAACTGGAACAATATGCCTGGTTTATTCACAATTCCGGTGATCAGCCGCAGGTGGTTGCCAGCCTCAAAGCCAATGCCTTTGGCCTGTACGACATCATCGGCAACGCCTGGGAATGGGTGGATGACTGGTATGCCGCTGACCGCTATCAAAAAGCCGCTCTGAACCCATCGTTTCAGCTGGCAAAGGGCAGTAAAAAAATTCGTCGGGGCGGCTCCTATCATTGTCCCTTGCATATGATCCGCGTAGCCTATCGCGCAGCAGACACGCCGGACACCGCCTATTCTGTTATCGGCTTTCGTCTGCTGGCCGAAAGCCGCAAGCCCTGATGCAGCCTGTAAACAATCGGTCCGCGCAACAACGCCGCTGGCTGAGCGGCCTGCTGCTGGCAGTCATGAGCTTTGTCTGCATCAGTAGCGCAGACCTCTCCCTGCCAGCACTGGATGCTCCGGCTGACCGCTACTTTAGTGAAACATTGCAGGCGGCCACACTGGCTTATGCGGTCACTCGCG
>JAHXHF010000267.1 GCA_025656895.1 gamma proteobacterium symbiont of Bathyaustriella thionipta | reverse complement strand
TCGAAATCTACCGAAGCGGTAAAAGCCTCGACAAAAGCATCGGTTGGCTCGTTAAAGCGCCCGGCCCAGGGTTTTTCGGTGTTTTTATTGTCTGACATGCGTTGTTTACTCAAATATTGTCGATGCGCGATTATAGCAGCAACATCCGCAAATGCGCCCCGATAGGCTAGACTAGTAATCGAAAAGCCAGGGCGATTGGGGAAGCTGTGAGCACAAGTACATCATCATCGGGGGAGCAAAAAGGGTTTTTACCCAACTTTTGTTCAGTACGTTCCATGTTTACCTTGGTGATTGTGGCTGAACTGATGGTGATGGGGCTGATCATGGCCAGCGGTACGGCCTTTTATGATTTCTGGCAGTGGCTGAGTTTGTTATCTTTATATGTGCAGTGGATTGCCGTCGGCAGTGCCTATGTATTGTGCGCATTGGGTCCTTTTCTGAACCGGCACGGAAACTTAGCCTGCAGTGTGGGCGTTTTAGTGATCGTGTTACTGGTAACCGCGTTGTTATCCGAAGCCGCCTGGCAATTGATTCAGGCAACCGGGCGAACCGAACTGGCTCCGCTGGATGGCCACATGGGAATGCTACTGCGGCCCCTGATCATTGCGGCCATTGGCGTATTGCTGCTGTTGCGATATTTTTATCTGCAGCATGCCTGGAAGCAGCAGGTTCGTGCCGAAGCCGGGGCGCGTATGCAATCATTACAATCGCGTATCCGGCCGCATTTTCTGTTCAACAGTATGAATACCGTGGCGAATCTGACCCGCACCAATCCACCACTGGCTGAAACCCTGTTGCATGATATGGCGGATCTGTTTCGTTCCAGTCTGGGTGATGCCAGCAAATCATCAACCCTGATTGATGAACTGAGGCTGGCCAAACAATATCTGAATATAGAAAAACAGCGCCTGGGCGACCGCCTGGTGGTGCACTGGGACGTATCTAAAGAAATACCGCGTGACGCGCTGATGCCCGCGCTGATTCTGCAACCTTTACTGGAAAACGCGGTGTATCATGGCATTGAACCGGCTGAAGAACAGGGGCATATCCTTACCTGATTACCCCTAAGGCTCAGCTACTGAGCCACCACCTGTAGGATAATACTCCTATCAACTTGATGGGAGAAAGAAAATGGCTAA
>JAHXHF010000042.1 GCA_025656895.1 gamma proteobacterium symbiont of Bathyaustriella thionipta | reverse complement strand
GGGAAAAAGATTTTGTTTCACTGCTTTTGCGTATGGTGGCTTGATGGCTGACTGTCAGGTTGATTTGGATTTCAGTGAAACTTCAGTTTATGACTGAAGCCATGATTAGCACTGCAGTTATTTATGCAACAATTAATACACATGAGCCAGAACAGTAAATCCTGTAATCGTCAGGGTGAGCCTCTGGAAATGGCTACGGCGGGATTGGCCTGCGCGGGTCAAAGTAGCGATTCAATAGACGGTTTGATGCAGCATTTGCATCAGGCCAGTCACCTGGTGCCGGTGGATTTTCTGATAGCCTTGCGGGACGAAGCACCCGGCTCGCAGCATCAGCAAGCCTTGGCGCATTGTCTGGCTCATGCCGAAGCCCTGATGCGGGGACGTAGCGGCCCGCAAACCCGTGATCAACTGGAAGCTTCTTCACTGCCGGCCGAGCAGATTGTTGAACTGACCCCACAGCAAAGCTTCAGTGGCAACCGCCCCAGTAATAGCCTGCTGTTTGAACGCCTGACTCCGGAAACGCTGGGGGCTTTAATGGCCTTATACGAACATAAGGCTTATGCGCAGAGTGTTCTCTGGAATGTCAGTGCTTTCGATCAGCCCACAGAAGATTTTATTGACCGGTTAAGTCGGCAGATTTTACAGTCATTACAGCAGCCATCGACTTCATCCCGGCCTTTTTCAGGTAATAGTCTGTTGCAATATTGTGTTAGCGCCCTGCAAGACGGAGCCAATACATAGTGCCACTACTACGATTTATTGCACGTCATACCGCGCTTTATTTTTTGGTAGCCCTTGTGGTCTCCATGTTACTTTCCTGGGGATTGTTGTCCTGGGTTGAGAAAAGAGCGTATCAGCAGGGTCAACTGGAATTACATAGTAAAACAGACAAGGTTGCCTTTGATCTATTAGAGTCCACCGCGCAAAGTAAAATTATTGGCGCGGTACAGATTCTGGGTTTATCCGAGCCAAGTTTCAAGCAGGTAGCGCTGGCTGATTTACAGCAGGATAACAGCCTGGCTGATAGCCGTCTGCGTTTGCTGGTGAACCGCTAGGGCAATCGGGCTTAAAACAGCTTGATTCTAGAAATTACATAAGGTATTAGGTGTATCCTTTTGAATAAAGGGTAGACGATGAACAC
>JAHXHF010000161.1 GCA_025656895.1 gamma proteobacterium symbiont of Bathyaustriella thionipta | reverse complement strand
AGCCATTTTCTTTCTCCCATCAAGTTGATAGGAGTATTATCCTACAGGTGGTGGCTCAGTAGCTGAGCCTTAGGGGTAATCAGGATACCTTATAAAATAGTCGAATTTTTATATTTTAAGGGCTTGCCAGTGCGGTCACTGTGGTTAAGTCCGACAGACTCCTAGTAACTCATTTTTCTTATAGGCTCTTCCATTGATAAGAGATGCAACCTCTCCAAGTGGTCGCCACTCCCACCCCTCCGGCAATTCATACAAACCCTGATCCATTCGCTACTTCTCCACCAGCAGCGCATCAATCTCAGCCAGCAGATCATTCACTGCCGCTTCTTTTTCCTGAATCAGTTCCAGTATCTTGCGTGGTGGCAGGTGTTCAATATCGTTTTGTCTGGCGGGGTTTTTCGCGGACAGGTCATAGTCTTTTTTAAGCTCATCTACCGGCACTGTCCAGGAATGATCCGTCGTGCTGCGTTTACCATAAAGTTCAACAAATTCCGCCAGATGCCCATCGTTCAGCGGTTTGTTTTTGGTCAGTTTCTTTTCCGGTTCGCATTCATAAAACCAGGTTTCCGTCGTGCCACCACTGCGTTCAAAAAACAGCACATTGGTCTTTACTCCTGAATAGGGCAGAAATACCCCGGCGGGCAGACTGAGAATGCTGTGTAGATTGAAATATTCCAGCAGCTCTTCTTTGACTTGTTTGAAGGCGCTGTTGGTCTGAAACAGTACGCCTTCCGGCACCACGATGGCGGCCTGGCCGCCTTGCTTGAGTGACTTCATAAAATGTTGCAGAAACAGCAGTTCGGTGGCGTTGCTCTGGATGGGAAAGTTTTGCTGAATCTGGCCTTTTTCTTTGCCGCCAAAAGGTGGATTGGCAAGGATAATGTCGTAGCGGTCTTTTTCCTGAATATCGCGGATATTCTGCGTCAGGGTGTTCTGGCGGTAGAGGTTGGGTGATTCGATGCCGTGCAGGATCATGTTCATCATACCCATCACGTAAGCAAGCGAGGTTTTTTCAAACCCGAAGAAGGTATCTTGCTGACTCAACGACTATGCACTAAAGTGCATAGGTTGCTGGGATTGGACTGAAAGTCCCATGTCATTCAAGGATCATATTACTATTATCTTCCTGATTACCCCTAAGGCTCAGCTACTGAGCCACCACCTGTAGGATAATACTCCTATCAACTTGATGGGAGAAAGAAAATGGCTAA
>JAHXHF010000193.1 GCA_025656895.1 gamma proteobacterium symbiont of Bathyaustriella thionipta | reverse complement strand
CCAAAAATGCAGGCAATTGACTGAATTCGACGGCGGGCGGGGTCATAGCCCCTCGAAAATAGCGAGTTTTCTGCCGGACACTAAATAAAAGTCTTTGTCTCCCTGAATTAGCTTATAAGTGAGATCAAGCCAAGCTTGATCGCCTGTTTTCAGGTACCAAAAGGCCGTATATTCAGCTGATTTTCCTTGGTAACGCATTGTGGGATCCCCTGCAACATCCCTGACGGTTTGATCTATATCAGCGTAATAGCGACTTATATAATCCAAGTAGTCATTCTTGGTTAGATTGGTTTGATCAGGTGTGGCTGTTACCGCGTTAGAAGCACGATCTGCAGCAACTGGTGCAAGCTGAGTTCGCTGATCCCAAGCTATGGCGAAAGCCGAGTTGCATACCACCAAGCATCCGATTGTAAGTGTAGTGAAATAATGCCACATGCCTTTTTCCTCAATGATAATTATAACTGGCTGTTTTTATTCTCTTAACTGAAAGCTTAAAGGTAGGTCGTAGATTCATGCATTAAAATAAAGTATAGATAAAAGGCGCTACCGCAGACCCTTGTGCCAGCACAATCAATACCCCTAAAAGCAACATGACAATGATAATGGGTGCCAGCCAGAACTTTTTGCGTTCTTTCATGAAGCCCCACAGGTCTTTGAGTAAATCCAGCATTAGTATGGTCTCTCTACGTGATTTTTTTCAGGGTGAGGATGTGTTACCCGGTAGGTTTTCAGGGATGGGTCTATTTTCCGGTTCATGGGGTCTTTGCCCAGCAGTTTCATGATAAGCCCGGCGGGCAGGAACAGCGCATAGAACAGAAAGGCCAGAATGATGCGTGTGTTGATCCAGCCCAGCACGTTGCCGACCGCCATCCATGCGCGATAAAGCGGTAACAGGCTGGCGGGCAGTAGCAGCGCCCATGCCCACAGTATGCCAGCAGCTATCCAGGGCCACAGGGGAAAGGCATGATCAAACAGCCAGGGTAGCAGCAGCCCAAAAAGAAGCGCCAGTATGCCGCCGGTGATCAGGCCAAATTCGCGCAGCTCTTTTTTGCTCATGGCTTGTTCTGGTTTATTTTGAGTATTCATTAATCCAGTTCAAATTCTGTTTTCCAGGATTCATCTTTTTCATGTGCCGGCTGCTCATGCTTGGCAAGCAGGATATTCTGCATAACCAGATAGTCCATTTCGGTGCGCATGAAGCAGCGGTATGCGTCTTCGGGAGTA
>JAHXHF010000124.1 GCA_025656895.1 gamma proteobacterium symbiont of Bathyaustriella thionipta | reverse complement strand
TTTATAAGTTATTTCTATCGGTAGCATGAGCATGCTTATGAATGGTTTTTGCCAAACAAGATTCTTAAAAAAACAGTGAAACTTCAGTATAGAAGTTCTGCGGGAATTACGGGCGTACAATGTGCTGCTTGATTTTGATGCGGGTGTTGAGGCCGAACAGCGTCTTGAACGCCTTGCCAAGGACGGTCTCATCGTAGCATGGCAATTGGCTGATGATGAAAATGCACTGGTCGATATCCTTGTCGGGAAAAAACTTACATCCGCCCAGAAAGCGAAGGCAGAATGGTGGAAACCACAAGCCGCATACTTGAATGTTCCCTCAGGAAGCTTGCGCCTTGAAACGCTGAACAGCCTGTCCATTAGCCCGGACGATACGGATGATGTCGGCTACGAGTTCAAAGTTCCAGCGGGCGAGTATGATCTGATTCTTGATCGTGTAGCGAGGGAGTTAATGGATGGAACAGCCGAACAGCACGCAGAGATTCCGACTGACATCCTAAGCCTGCATCCGGTCAGGAAGAAGGGCCCCAGGAAGAAACGGGCCCGCTTACTCATCGCGGAAGCACTGGGGGAATTAGGTCCCTGGTTAAAGGGTGGGCAGCTGCAAGGGTTGGAATTTCATGGAACAGGCAAGCGTGTTGCTGGAGATGATTCTTTTGTGTTCGTGAATATGCGTGCTTCACATGCACAGCAGATAGGTCTTCAATTTGGAAAGATGCTTGAGATTACGGCTGCGGATACCACTCTTGTCCTGCCTTTTATCGGTTACTTGAGCGAGCTGGGTCTGGCCGAATTTTTTGGCAGCGACTGGTATGAAAAGTACCTGGCGGAATTCCCGCATTTATGTGGTTTTTCTCTGTTTTCAGGTTCGCCTCCCTGGTTATTGCAAGTAGCAGCTTCGCAACTTCCCCCCGGTGTTGATGTGACGGCAAAGCCAGGCCAACCCTGGTGTGATATTCCTGACAGCTACCCTGGTGACTATGAGGTTGGGAAAGGACATATTGCCGGGCGCATTGTGTGGGTTTCGGCCAACTCGATTATTCTTAATTTCGGCTGGGAGCAGTGGCGCCGGGCAAAATTTCAAAATGATGATGTTCTTGAACTGGTTTGGGAGGAAAATCGAAGAGTGGTCTACAGTAACAACGTAAGCGGTCATTCACCCCTTATTTTTGATCCAATACAGATCGGACCTCAGCGGATCAGTGGCAAATTTCTTTTTCCAGTTTCGAG
>JAHXHF010000109.1 GCA_025656895.1 gamma proteobacterium symbiont of Bathyaustriella thionipta | reverse complement strand
GGGGGTCGCCAGTTGCGCAATTAAAAAAGTAAAAATAACGCTAAAATCGTGTCAAGCACTTTTTTGTGTTATTTTCGCTGAGTAGTTACAGCGATTCTTACATAAATCGTTATCTATCCCCCGGCTTACCAAGCTTACTCAGCATTGCTCTATTACATATTTGTAGTTACAATAATGGCATGCAATTTGAATGGGATGAACAGAAGAACCTTCTGAATCAGAAAAAACACAGGGTTAGCTTCGAGTTGGCTCAGAAAGTCTTTAGTGACCCGCATCACATCAGTATTCAGGATCGACATAAAAATGGAGAAGAGCGATGGCAAACATTAGGACAAATCGAAGATATTCTTATTCTTCTGGTTGCCCATACCTTTGAATGCCGCACCCATAGCGAACAAATTCGAATCATCTCAGCCAGAAAGGCAACACGCCGAGAGAGACTACATTATGAAAACCAGACAAACCGATATTGATATTCAGGCCAACCTGAAAGAACTAGCCACCTTGGCCGATGATCAGATCGATACCAGCGATCAACCGGAAATACAGGATTTCAGCCGGGCTCAGATCGGAAAATTCTACCGCCCGGTTAAGCAGCAAGTTACCTTGCGACTGGATGCCGACCTTCTCGCTTGGTTCAGAGGGCAGGGCGGCAAATACCAGACCAAAATAAATGCTGCACTTCGGGAATTCATGGAAAGTCACGCTAAAATGCGGTAATGGCACTCGTCCCTACGTTCTGCGTAGCAATTTATCTTGCCTGCATTCGGAACCGAGGCTGCAACAAGCGCCGTATGGGTTTCCACGTACAACCTGGGAACCAGAAAAACAGCTACTATCCTTGCTGTGCGTTTTCACAATACGAGGAATTGATTGATAGCTCTGAATAAATCGTTGTCTGTCACCAGTTTCGAATATAAAAATACAATGCGTACACTTACTTTTATTTTCACCTTTCTATTTTATCTTCTTACCTACGCAGAGAGCGATCCACCCTTTGCTGATAAGGTACTAGTCAAAAAGGAAGATAGAAAAATGTTCTTATTAAAGGATGGTAATGCGTATAGAGAATATCATATTTCACTTGGAGACATGCCAAAGGGTCATAAACAGCAAGAGGGAGATGAAAAAACACCCGAAGGTAAATAGTGTTTGAACGAAAACGATTAAACCCTAAGAAAAACAATAATCTATATACTGTTCAGTGGACTAAAGATTATAATGCCTGTATC
>JAHXHF010000069.1 GCA_025656895.1 gamma proteobacterium symbiont of Bathyaustriella thionipta | reverse complement strand
AACGATGGCGAACAAAGGATACAATCCGCTGATCGCTATTCAGATGGCCCTGGCAGGTGAGTTCGATCTGGTAGGGGGTGAGTAGTTACCTTTTTACAATATTTTTTTATGGCTTCTAATCGGGATAGAGGGATGTCTCACGACATCCCTCCTCCCATACCAGCGGGCATACGGATCACGTACCACGGCGATTTTTTATCATTTCGTTAATCATCATGCTACCCGTGTTGGTAACCCCAAGCCACTAAAGTATTGGTTCGGCAACTTTACACAAGGCGGGGCTCGCACTAAGACGCCATGGGCCATGAGCTGACTTCGACGTGTTCGACTTGTTCCACGCCAACTGCCTCTCGACTCCACCTTGTCGTTACTTTCCGTACCCTGTCCGGCCACATTGCTTCCACAAATAGCACCGCAACTTCCGTCTTATCCAGTTCTCGCTGTGGACTCATTAATTTCGGCTATACAAAAATACTCTATTTTGATCAGAATCGATTGATTTTGCAGATAGGCAAAAGGCAAGACCTGACCATATAAACCTTTGCCCTGACGCTCATCTGATCCATCTATTTAAGATCAGTCAAAGAGAACTGTGGTCTGTCCAGGATAATTCATTCGTTACTTTATTGATTATTAACGAGTTTTATTTCCAGGTGGCAACCAACTGCTTTAGCGTATTTTCTTAGGGTCGTAATTGAAGGTGAATGCTGCTGGCTTCCTCCTCCATTTTCAAGTCTGGCAATAGCTGGTGTTTTTGTTCCCATAAGCTTAGCTACTTCTGACTGAGTAAGGCCGGCTGTCATTCTGGCATTAAGTAACTCATCAAAAAGAGAAAACTCTTCTTGTAGTGAATCATATTCTGATTTAACGTCAGGGTTGCTCAATATTTTCTGTTTTAATTCTTCATGTGTTAGCATTTGAATTCACCTCTTTCATTCTTGAAATCCCAAGCTTTAAATCCTTAGCTGGCGTTTTTTGTGTATTCTTTATAAAGGCATGGAGTATGACGATTTTTCGGTTTACCAACGTACAATAGAACGCATGCCCAATGCCTTCTTTTGATTTTATTCTAAGCTCAAACAAACCATCTTTCATTGATTTGGTGTGAGGCATTCCAAGATTAGCACCATAAATTATCATTCTCTCTGTTAGGCGGATATATCGTAAGCGCCAATAAATCAGCACCTATTATTTCACCTGTACATCGGTAACACTTTCTCCTGAGTATTTCACAGGAGATGATCATGG
>JAHXHF010000382.1 GCA_025656895.1 gamma proteobacterium symbiont of Bathyaustriella thionipta | reverse complement strand
GGGGGTCGCCAGTTGCGCAATTAAAAAAGTAAAAATAACGCTAAAATCGTGTCAAGCACTTTTTTGTGTTATTTTCGCTGAGTAGTTACGTGTTTTTAAGACAGATAGCGTATTTTAGGTTCTATATAAGAACTTTTTAGAATTAGGAAAGCGAATAAATTGAAGTTAAAGGGTAGGATAATAGAGTACTAGACAGCACGCCGTCTAGTACTCTATTATCCCAGCCTGTCTAGTAAAATGATAAGCGGCACTTCCCTGTGCCGCTTATCGTCGTGCTAACCAGCGGGTGGTATCGAAAGGTGATTTGCGAAATTCAGCAACGGTGTTTCCTGATCGGCGGCCTGGTGGGAAACACCGAGACCGAGGTGGAAAGATAGTGAATCGAGAAAGTAATACTTGGGCACTCCGAGGCGCCGCCTATCAATGTGCAGAACGCAGACAAGCCCACTTAATCCCCTTCCATGGGGCTTAAGTAGGCTCGCTGGTTAGCACGACGTTAGCCCCTTATTTGACATATGGTACTATTATAGTATCATTATCTCATGCCAAAGAAAATACGTGAGTTAATCTCAATGCTAGAAAAATCCGGCTTCACTAATAGAGGTGGAAAAGGTAGTCACCGAAATTTTCTTCACCCTTCTGGCGTAAAAGTAACTATTTCCGGAAAACTCGGTAATGATGCTCTCAAATACCAAGAGAAGGAAGTTAAGTCAAAAATTTCTGAGGTTAAAAAATGAAAATTGCAGACCAATATATAAAGTTAGTAGAGTGGTCAGAGGAGGATCAATGCTATGTAGGTTCATCTCCAGGATTCATTGGCCCCTGCTGTCATGGCAAAGATGAAACCAAGGTTTATTCACAACTTTGTGACATTGTTGAAGAATGGGTAGATATTCATCAAAAAGATGGTATCCCTTTACCCGAGTCATTTTCTAGTAAATCATTTTCCGGGAAATTTGTTATTCGTGTAGGTAAAGATTTACATAAAGCACTAGCTATTAAAGCAGTTAAATCAGGTGAGAGCCTTAACCATCTTTGTATAAATTTGCTTCAGAACTCAATCACAAAGCAGGGCTAACGAATAAGGTTAGATTGTGAGAGCGAAGCGAACCACAATCTGAACCGTTTGTTGGACGAGCCCTTGGGTATGAGTTCGCTATGAAAATAGCCTGAATCCGTAACTTAGATATCCCCATTATTGCAAATAACCCTGTTATTTACAGCAACTTTTGATAAAATTGAGGCCTTTAAAAAGTCAC
>JAHXHF010000005.1 GCA_025656895.1 gamma proteobacterium symbiont of Bathyaustriella thionipta | reverse complement strand
CCTGGGATAGTAAATCCCCCAACCCCCTTTTTCAAAGGGGGGAAACAATAGCCCCCTTTGAAAAAGGGGGTTGGGGGGATTCGTCCACATAAAATTTATGCAAGAACTTATGCAATGATTAATAACTGTTGTAGATGGCGGCTGAAGGCAGAAAGGCGGGCCTGTACGGGAATGACGACATGATTATCCAGAGACAGAATATTGCGATACCAGACACCCAGTAAGGCCATGATCACCGGCATATTTTCAGACAGCTCGGCATGAAAAAAATGCTGGTCCATGGCATGCGCACCGTCCAGCAGGGATGAAAAATGCGGCATGCCCAGCGCCATCACCAGTGGCAGCCCCATGCTTGACCAGAGCGCATGGCGAGAATCCAGAAAATCATCCAGCAAAAATATATTTCTGCCCGGCAAGGCAAAATCCGCAACGGCCTGAGCATCGGCTGTAATGGCTACAAAATGCTGCATCAGCACCTTGTTTCCTGAAAAATGCTGACTGAGCCAGTTGCGGGCTCTGACTGCCTCCTGCATAACCGGACTGTCTCTGCGGAACTCGCCGGCAAGCATGAACAAAGTGCCGGACGGCTGTAAAGACTTGAGTAAATGAGACAGGCTTTTATCAGGTTCGGTGGAAATAAAATGAATAGCCGGCACATCCAGGCGATAATCCTGCAAAGCCTGGTAGAGCATATTGGCAGCCGCATAAGCCGAACCGCTTCCGATGACCACCACATCAGTAATACGTTTACCGGAAAATCCCAACCAGCGGCCTTGCTGAACCGCTTCTGAAAACTGTTGCATGCGCTGCAGATTTTGCCTGATAGACGGCATAATATTCTTGCCATCAATAAAAAATTCGGCCTTTTGCGGGTTACGCAACAGAGTATGCAGGGCGTGGCCTGATGGCCCCAACCCGAGTTCATCGGCCGCCTGTAAGCGATTGATCCAGCCTTTCAGATCACGTGCCTCAGCCAGGTTCAATAATAGCTGTAATGCCTTGCTATCCAGTCGGTTTTTGGAATAGTCCAGCAATAAACCGGCGGCCTGTATCGACATTTGTATAAAACGATCATCCTGCTGCGCAAATTGATCGCGCATTTGAACGGCCGAGATACATTTCCAATGCTGTTGCAAAGCGCTCCACAGCCGTTTGTTATCAGCGTGATTCATAGCCAGAGAGTAACTACTCAGCGAAAATAACACAAAAAAGTGCTTGACACGATTTTAGCGTTATTTTTACTTTTTTAATTGCGCAACTGGCGACCCCCT
>JAHXHF010000102.1 GCA_025656895.1 gamma proteobacterium symbiont of Bathyaustriella thionipta | reverse complement strand
ATATGATCCCAAGGCTTGCTTATGTTGCACTACGTACACCTCCAATGCCTCAGCGGTTGTTGAGCATGGCTGAGCCATGGGGGTAACCAGGTAACTCTATATTTTTACTATAATTTATTCTCAACATATAACGGAAACAGGAAGCATAAGTCATTGCGAGGGGCTTCGCTGGATGCGGCTGCTTAATATGAGTTTGGTTTTGCCACCTTATCTGGTTTATACTCTCTTGCGTATGTATTTGTGAAACAGGGGGGAATTATGAACTGGCGATTATTCGTTGCAATCTTGATGCTGGCTGGCGCGTCTGCCGCTTATGCTAATATTGCCGAAGATTTAAACTCAGGACTGGATATTCATCACACTTTGATCAATGCGGTCAATGAAGGCATGAAGATGGATAGTGCAGTTGGCGAAGCCGTCAGACTTAGACCTGGGGCTGCCGGTGATATTGTGCGCGCGGCTTTTCTGCTTCTGCCTGTTTTACCTCCGGAAGCCTGTCCAGGGCTGCCGTTCAGAAAAAATCATGAATTTACCCGTAACCGCAGTGCTTGCGGCTTGCTGATTCAGCAGGCTGCCATTGATGCGGGAGCTGATCCTGATATTGTTGCCAGTGCGGCCGCCAGCGCCAACTATGGCGCCTTGAATTCACCAGGTTCACCACCGGCAGGCCCCAGTGGTCGTGGTGGGGCCGTTAGTAAGTTCTAAAAACGGGCTGTTCATGTTATTTAAGCTCACGGAAAGGCAGTTTTGTGAATAATAAACATCAGGGATAATGTTGAAGATGGAAAAGCGGAAAAATCTGTTAGTAATATCTGCCCTGGCGGGAAGCCTGTCACTGGTTTCAGCAGCATGGGCAGAAGAAGGCGTTGTGGTTACGGACGGCCCCGGTTTTTATGCGGATATGGATGTGCAACTGGGTTATGATGATAACGTCCGGCGTGTACACAATAATGAAAAATCCTCCACTTTTTTCAAAATTCGCCCGGCCCTGCAAATGATCTCTGCGATAGGAAATGACCGCTATATCCTGAATTACGAAGGTGATTACGCCTTATACGATGAGTCCAATGAAGATTATGACGATCACTTTTTTCAGGGTCGAGCCTATTTTGATGTAAACCGCAAGCTGGATTTAAATTTTGAAGCTGGTTACAGAATGGCAACAGATCCTCGCGGACGTGGTAGGGCAATCGGGCTTAAAACAGCTTGATTCTAGAAATTACATAAGGTATTAGGTGTATCCTTTTGAATAAAGGGTAGACGATGAACAC
>JAHXHF010000070.1 GCA_025656895.1 gamma proteobacterium symbiont of Bathyaustriella thionipta | reverse complement strand
GAAAAGGTCGAGGCATTGCTTCCCTGGAACATGAAGGAAGTATTATTCTGAAATGGGGTTAAGAGGGCTGATTCTTTGGCGCTTACGATATTCCAGCTGACGCCAACACGATAAGCACTGGCATCATCCCAGTTGCTGACTGATCGGCTCAAAGTATTACCGCCGGTTTCGGTTTTTACATGTATCTCTTCAAACTCTGACCAACCGGTACGGGTATAGTCAAATTCTGCAGCCCAGGCATCGTTAAAAGCATAGCGAACGCCGGCCTGGAAGCGCCAGGGAAGATCAATGTCAGCTTCTGCCGGTATGGTTACGCCGGGAGGAATACCCGGGCCAATGGAAAAATCGGGGGAGAATTTTCCTTCTATATCAATGGTGGCTGCCGAGTGATAGCTGGCCCCCAGACTCAAGGCATCAAATTGTGCCATAAGAGCGGTATTCCAGCCCAGACCGGTTCCGTCACCGGTTACATCCACCAGTGTGGTATTTAAGTCAACATCAATAGCATTGTAAAAATCAACGCCGGCTGAGATACCAAAATTCTCATTGATGCGATAGGCCAAAGTCGGCACGATGGCGATCATTTCCAGATTACTTTTGGTGGGGTGCGCGGCGGCGGCAGGACCGGTCAGAGTCGGAAAAGTACCGGATTCCCAGTCAGTTTCCAGGCCGAATGGCGAGTTTACACCAATGCCTAATGCCCAGCTCTCACCCAGCCGTACATTGGCCTGGAACATAGGTATGGCAACCAGATCTTTGGCATCACTATCGTGTGAGCCACTGGCTGTATCTACGCTTACATCCGGTGCTACGCCCATCAGTCCGAAAGAAACGCTGGAATCCTCGTGAAATACCATGGCAGCCGGATTGTAGGCAAATGTACCTATTTCATCCGGATTGGCGACGACCGCATTGGCCATGCCGAGTCCAAAAATAGAATTTTCCGGTACTGAAAAACCACCAGCCTGCAGGGAGGTGGAAACGGCATGCACCCATGCACAACAGCCCCAGTGCCCAGCGCGAAGTATTTCTTTTTATCATGATAATCCTGCCTTCTTGTCGGAGATATGAATTTTTATGAATTGTTGTTTTTTGTGTACTATAGCAGAAAAACAAATATGAGGTGTAGATTCGTCTTCTGCAGCCTGGCTGACAAGCTTGAGCATTGAATCTGGATATTTCAGTGTAAAGATCTACCTGATTACCCCCATGGCTCAGCCATGCTCAACAACCGCTGAGGCATTGGAGGTGTACGTAGTGCAACATAAGCAAGCCTTGGGAT
>JAHXHF010000002.1 GCA_025656895.1 gamma proteobacterium symbiont of Bathyaustriella thionipta | reverse complement strand
ATATCGGGCTGCTGGTGCTTCCACCATTTCCAGCCATAATGATCCATCAGTTCACCGCATTCCACCCAGATGGCGCGATACCAGGCAAAACCGGCCTGGCGCCAGTTTTCGTCCACGCGGGTATTCATGGAATCCTGCAGACTTAACATATTCAGTAATCGGGTTTGCATGATTCATTGCCATCCATGAAGAAAACAGAGCAGGATTATAACCTAAAAAATCAGGCCAGCATGTCCGCAATTCGCTGCGCAGCCTGTTCCAGCCCACGGCGTTTCAAGGCTGAAAACAGTTGTACACTGGTGGCCAGTGAATAATCTTTTAATGCCCGTTCAACCTGATGCAAGGTACTGTTGGCCGGGCCATTTTTCAGTTTATCCGACTTGGTTAGCAGTATATGTACCGGGCGTTGATAATAAGCCGCAAAATCCAGCAGACGGTCATCATGCGCGGTCATGGGATGGCGAATATCCATCATCAATACCAGCCCGCGCAGGCTTTCACGTTCTGCCAGATAGCGCCCCAGCTCCACTTCCCATTTCTTGCGCTGCGCTTCCGGTACTTTGGCATAACCATAGCCCGGCAGATCTACCAGACGGCGATCGTCGTGCAGCTGAAAAAAATTAAGCAATTGGGTGCGTCCGGGGGTTTTACTGGTGCGCGCCAGATTTTTTTGCTGGCACAATACGTTGATCGCACTCGACTTGCCGGCATTGGAACGCCCGGCAAAAGCCACTTCGGCCCCCTCATCGGCCGGTGACTGTGAATATTTGGCCGCACTGATCAGAAAACAGGCCTGATGCAGAAAATTAACGCTCATGACTTACTTCCGTGTCCAATCAAATTGGCCGCTATAATACCCGCATTATGAAAACTACGTACTTTATGATTTTGCTGCTCATGGCGGCTATTGCGGCCGGCTGGTGGTTAAGCGGACAGCAATCGGCCGGCAGCCGTTCATTACTCTGGCAGGGCAGGATGGATACACAATGCCAGCTGGATAAACAGAGTTGCTCACTGCAGGCACCGCAGGGCCGCATCCGTATGCAGATAGTACCCCGCCCCATTGCGGTTATGCAGCCCCTTCAAATCAAAATTGAAACCGATATTGGTAAAATAAAAAATATTCGCGTCGAGATCAGCGGACTGAATATGGATATGGGTACGCTGCCCTTCCTGCTGTCCCGGCAAAGCGGGCAGACCTATCAGGGAAAGGCCATGTTGCCGGTGTGCAGCAATCAACGCATGCACTGGCAGGCTCGCGTTTATATGGAAACAGCCGAGGGGCTGCTGCTGGCT
>JAHXHF010000271.1 GCA_025656895.1 gamma proteobacterium symbiont of Bathyaustriella thionipta | reverse complement strand
CGGGAAAAAGATTTTGTTTCACTGCTTTTGCGTATGGTGGCTTGATGGCTGACTGTCAGGTTGATTTGGATTTCAGTGAAACTTCAGATTGAAGATTAAACCCGCAGGAATACAGAACTATTTTTCAGCAACAGAGCCGTAGGTCACGATATCTCCAAATTCTTTTTCGATGACAAGCGAAGAAATAGCAAAGCCGATACCCTCTGTACCTTTCAGTATCGAGGTATTTATGCCAATCAGGCTACCATCCGCCATGACTAATGGCCCGCCGCTGTTACCCGGATTTATTGGAGCATCGGTTTGTATAAAGGCCTGCCCATCCATGTCCCGGTAACCGGAAAAAATACCGGAAGTCACCGTATATCCCAGGCCCGAGGGATTACCAATGGTGTAAAGCCGTGTTCCCTGTTGCAGATTATCGTCAGGATTAATCTTCAGAAAAGGGCAGCCACTTTCCGGCAATTTGAACATAGCCAGGTCATAATCTGTAGAAAATTTCACATGCTGATTGGCTATGTGGTAATGCTTGCCATGAACCAGAGCGATATCAAATCCTTCCGCCTCACCTTCCCACTGCAAATGATCAATTGAACTTGCAACTTCTTCTCCAATTTGCTCCGGTTCGGACTCTATTTCACTGGATAGAGCTTCAATCTCGGCCTTCAGTGCTTCTGATTCGGCTGTTTCCCCCTGGCTTCTTGTCAAGATATTGTATTCTCTCAGCATTCTGGCCAGCTTGATCTGCTTTTTCATCAATCTGGCTCTGACAGCCTGTTGAAAATCAGAATTAGAGGCGACCTCAGAGAGCAATTGTTTCGCATCAAACTTCATAACATGTCGGCTGGTAATCACGTTGCAGTCGGCAGAAACAATGAAGCCCGAGCCCAGAGTTCCCCAGGCTGTTTTAATAAAAACAGTCGCATTCCGTGAGGTCTCAATCGGATTGCGTGGTGCATAGGAAACATTGATCCCGGAGATCAGGTCTGAGCCCGAATCCTGTTGTGAAGCAGTGGAATCCTTGCTTTCTACAGGGGTATTTTCAACCACCTTCCCTGCGTCTGGATCAGCTTTCGGCCACAACAAGAAAGCAATCACTCCGACAAGCAGAAGTCCGCCCATACCTTTTAATAATGCACCATTTCTACTTGCATTGGCCTGCCTTCTGCGCGTTTGTAGGTGTTCTTTGCGCCGTTGAATTTGGGCATGCTTGGCAAAAAATATCCCGCAGGAAGCACAACGCTCGGTATTTTGTTGTACATGGCCGCATTTTGGACATTCCATCGTAACTTCTCACTGTTTTCTCAAATAT
>JAHXHF010000151.1 GCA_025656895.1 gamma proteobacterium symbiont of Bathyaustriella thionipta | reverse complement strand
ATACAGGCATTATAATCTTTAGTCCACTGAACAGTATATAGATTATTGTTTTTCTTAGGGTTTAATCGTTTTCGTTCAAACACTAACTATATTGCTGCACGCGATGGCCAGGACGCACTGAACAAGCTGGACTACCAGCAGCAGTGTGCGGTTCTTATGGACTGCCAGATGCCGGTTATGGATGGTTATCGGGCTACTCAGGAAATTCGCCGCCGGGAAGAAAAATCCGGTCAGCGTCGTATGCCCATTCTGGCCATGACCGCCAATGCTATGGCGGGTGACCGTAAGAAATGCATTGACTCGGGTATGGATGATTATATTTCCAAGCCGCTCAGACCGGATGAGCTGGAAGAACTGTTACAGCGTTGGGTTAAATCGCCTGAAACTCCACCAGTAGATGAACCAATGCTTCCAGCAGCAGAGGCTGCCGATGACATTATGCCAGCACCCGTGCGGCAGCAGGATGTGTCGCAAGTTGACTCGAATCTTGTAAAAGAAAGTTTGCAGGATGCGCAGGCAATGATTGAGCAGGCTATAGAGACCGTATCGGATGAAGCACCAGCTTCGATCTCAGCCAGCGCTATAGCAGCGGCTGATTTGATTGACCGTGATGTACTTTCCGAATTGTTCAGCATCATGGAAGATGAAACGGCTGACCTGATTAGAACTTATCTGGCCACAACGCCGGCTATCTTGTCTGAAATTGAGGAAGCCATCGAAGCCCATGATGTAGCCAGCGTGGTCAGGCCGGCACATTCACTAAAATCCAGCAGTGCCAATGTAGGTGCCAGCCGTTTGTCTCAGCTGGCCCAAATTGTTGAATTTGCCGCTCGCGAAGGCAAAGGCGGAGAGGCCTTTGAAAATGGTATGCAGTTGCGGGACATACTGCGTCAGACTGAGCCGGAATTAGCCCGTATTGCCGAAACGGGTAATGTGTAATTCTGCAACTTCAGGGTAACTCTCTCTATTACAGAATAGCCGAGGCCTGCGCTGCCAGTCTTGAACGTTCTCCTCTTGCCAGCGTAATGTGTCCGGAATGTTCCCAGGGTTTGAAGCGCTCTACCACATAGGTAAGACCGGAAGTGGTCTCGGTTAAATAAGGTGTGTCGATTTGTGCGATATTACCCAGACAAATAATCTTGGTGTCGGGGCCGGCGCGCGTAATCAGGGTTTTCATCTGTTTGGCGGTTAGATTCTGGGCTTCATCCAGAATGACAAATTTATTCAGAAAAGTACGCCCGCGCATAAAATTCATGGAATGAATACGAATTTTTCGATGCAACAAATCATCCGTAGCGGCACGCCCCCAATCACCGCCCTCGGTTTGCGTCAGCACTTCCA
>JAHXHF010000229.1 GCA_025656895.1 gamma proteobacterium symbiont of Bathyaustriella thionipta | reverse complement strand
TTTAGCCATTTTCTTTCTCCCATCAAGTTGATAGGAGTATTATCCTACAGGTGGTGGCTCAGTAGCTGAGCCTTAGGGGTAATCAGGTATTCCTATGGTGAACTGTCACCCTATAACAGTGGTGAATGTGACCTGCATAACCAGACCATGACCTTGACACTGCTGGCTGAAAAATGACGGACTGCCACAGCGTATTGCTGCGACAAATCAAGCGCATAGGCTTGAGCGAAAAGCAGCCGCCGGATAGCAGGGATCAGTGGCAGAAATTTTTACAGCGCGTCAGTAAAACCTATCAGCAGGCAGACCGTGATCGCTACACACTGGAACGTTCACTTGATTTATCCTCCCGTGAAATGCGCAACCTGTACGACCAGCTTAAGCTCTCCAGTCGCAGTGAACTGGGACGCGAACGGGCGTTACTCTGGCAGGTTATGCACTTGCTGCCGGATATTATTTATTTCAAGGCGCTGGATGACAGCTACATGGGCTGCAATGAGGCATTCTGCCATTATGCAGGCAAACCGGAAGCGGACATCATCGGTGCTTATGATGAGCAACTGTTCAGCAAAAAATTTGCCCGCCATCTGCTGGAAGTTGATCGGGATGTCATCACGCATGGACAAACCCTCAATACGGAAGAAAGCTGGCGTGATCCACAACAGCATGAACGTATCTTCGAGTTCTACCGCACCCCGCTGCATGATGACCATGATGAATTGCTAGGAATCCTGGCTATTGGTCATGACATAAGCGAGCGTAAAGCCAATGAAGAAGCCTTGCGTCGTTCCGCCATTGTGTTTGAAAGCACTACCGACGGAGTGGTAATCAGCGATGCCCGCGGTCGTGTTGAAGCGGTCAACCGGGCCTTCACCCGCATCATGGGCTACAGCCAACAGGAAGCCCGGGGGAAAGATCCCTTTCTGCTGGATTCCGGTCGCCATGAAGCGGATTTTTACAAAGCCATCAAGCAGGCCTTAATGCGTGAGGGCAACTGGCAGGGGGAACTGTGGACGCGCAACAAAGATGGCGGTCTGGTGCCCACTTGGGCCAGCATCAGCCAGGTGAAAAACACCACCGGCCAGATCGGAAATTATGTCACGGTATTTTCCGATATCAGCCATATCAAGGAATCCCAACGCAAGCTGGAACACCTGGCTAACCATGACCCGCTCACCGGCCTGCCTAATCGCATGTTGTTTATCGACCGGCTGCAGACTGCTCTGCACGCCGCCGAACGTGATGCACAGAAAGTGGCGGTCCTGTTTATGGATCTGGATCGTTTGTAAGCGCCAAAGAATCAGCCCTCTTAACCCCATTTCAGAATAATACTTCCTTCATGTTCCAGGGAAGCAATGCCTCGACCTTTTCTAG
>JAHXHF010000320.1 GCA_025656895.1 gamma proteobacterium symbiont of Bathyaustriella thionipta | reverse complement strand
ATTCATCCTTCCAAGACTACCATAATTGTGTAGCAGCTAAAGCCTTGCACTAAAGTGCATAGTTTTGACTAGCGGCCTGTGACCAATAAAGAAGAAAGTGGTTATCAGTGAAACTTTTTCCACAGCCATCCCCGTTAGCCTGATGATCATTCAAGTTTAGCTGATCATTTGACAATACTGACTGCAAACTACAGACTATCGCTTTTTATACAACCCGGCGGATTTCCCTCATGGATCGACCCAGTCAGTTTAATAAAGAAGACCTGCTTGCCTGCGGTCGCGGTGAAATGTTTGGCCCCGGTAATGCCCAATTGCCTATGCCCAACATGCTGATGATGGATCGAATTAACCTGATTAGCGACGAAGGTGGCAGCTACGGTAAGGGAGAAATTCTGGCGGAACTGGATATTACGCCTGACTTATGGTTTTTTGATTGTCACTTCCCCGGTGATCCGGTTATGCCCGGCTGTCTTGGGCTGGATGCCATGTGGCAACTGGTAGGATTTTTCCTGGCCTGGGTGGGCAATCCCTGGCATGGTCGTGCTCTGGGCGTGGGAGACGTTAAATTCAGTGGGCAGGTACTGCCGACTGCCGGCAAAGTAAGCTACCATATTGATATGAAACGGGTTATTTCCCGTAAACTGGTGCTGGGCGTGGCTGATGGCATTGTCAAGGTTGATGGACGCGAAATCTATACAGCCAGGGATCTGCGTGTAGGTTTATTCACCCAGACCGATAATTTCTAAGTTTAGATGGCTTGTAACGCTGCGCTAATCTTCAGATAACTGCCCTCAGCTACAACTGTGACAAATAAGCGGCGACGGCTTGCATGTGTTCTTCCGTTCTCAGCAATTGTGCGCGACCGTACATAATGGAACTGGAGCGATCTCCGCCCGGTTGTTTGAAATCTTTCAGTGCCTTGACGATATAGTCCGCTCTTTGTCCGGCCAGACGCGCATAGCCTTTCGGGCCGTTGGCATTCTTACCGTGACACTCTGTGCAATAATTACTGTAAAGTTTTCTGCCCTCTTCAACTAACAGCGGATCAGCTTTACCATCACTAAACGCGGGTTCATGTGAATAGTAAATGGCTATCTTGATCATGTCTTCCTGGGTAAAGTTTGCGGCCAGATTACTCATCATATAATTTTTCCGCCGACCATCTGCAAACGCACTGAATTGATCGACAATATAAACCGGATTCTGGCCGGCCAGGTTCGGTGTTAAGGGTCGAACCGAATAACCTTCTTTTCCATGACAGGTTTTACACAGAGCGGTTCGCATTCGGTAGGTGTCAACATACTTTTCGCCTAAATGCTTCATTTAAGCAGCAAGTTTCATGTCAGCCCCTTGCTGGTTTTCATTGACAGGAT
>JAHXHF010000112.1 GCA_025656895.1 gamma proteobacterium symbiont of Bathyaustriella thionipta | reverse complement strand
CTGAAGCATTGGCGTTGGTATTTATAGGGCAATTGCCAGCATTTACTCAGTGAGCTGGAATTTTTGATAAAGTACGCTGAGTAGTTACGTCAATTCAACCTTGTCTTCTGAAATACTTGTTATCTTGCCGTTATTTTTTCCCAGATAATTGCCTTTGCTCACCCGGTGAATACTCTTGTCACCAGCACGAATCAAAGCCCATATTGTATTATTCTGCTCTAAAGTACCGACAAGCCTCAGGCTATCCAGCGAAAACCGCTCTAACTCTTCGGGAGGATGAATTTCAGGCTGTATTCCATTATCAACTTTCCCCGTGTCCTTAACTCGATCCAGGGCCTCCGATGGAACGAATGGATTCCTTAATCCCTCTGGCCGGTAAATAAACCTTTCTACTACCCCCGGGTCTGGCAATGGGGCTATCCGACTAGCCCTTCGGCTTTTAACTTCGCCGACATAAGCTTTCAAATCACTCATATCAGTAGTTCCGCAGCCAGTCAAAATAAGAGGCAGGGCAAAGATAAGCCATAAAACATGTTGCTTTTCTACCGGAACTCTCATCAGCCTTCCTCATCCAGATAACGGTAAGTCTTTGCAATAGCCTGCATCTGAATTTCACCAGATGTCGATGCTTTACCCCCCACAGAAGACAAACTCACATCATGAATTGTAACAATACGAGGTAAGGCGGCCAGGCCGCTGACAAACTGGGCCAACTCATGATAGGTACCAACAACTTGCAATTTAATGGGAAACTCCGCATAAAACTCCAGCGGCACCTCGCCTGTTGGCCGGAACAGTTTGAACTCCAAACCTGCAGCTAAGCCGGTCTGGGATACATCCACCAGCAACTCAGCCACTTCCGTTTTGTTGGGTAACTGCCTCAACATAGCGCCGAAGGATTCCTGCATCTCAGCCAACTGTTCCTTATAGGCAACCAAATTGGCTGATTGGCGCTGCCTATCCTCAAATACTTTTTTTTGCTCAAGTTCCTTGGCTTCCGCTCTATCAAGGGCAACCAGTTGATCCTGAGTTACGAAATAAAACCACGCACCAAGTACCAAGATGGCCAACAACACAATAATCCCCGCTTTAGCGAGAATGGGCCAGTCACCTAAGTTGCTGAAATCCAGCTCATTGAGATCATCAAGAGTCACGCTTATTTCTCCTGCTCACTGGCATTATTTTTCTGCTCTAACTGCATCTCGAACTGGCTAAAATTCGAGGTTCCTTTTCCAGCGGATTGTATAAACAATAGCTTGGGCTTCGTTAGCCAGGATGAATTATTAATATTTCGCATATAAGTAGACTGAAGTTTCACTGTTTTTTTAAGAATCTTGTTTGGCAAAAACCATTCATAAGCATGCTCATGCTACCGATAGAAATAACTTATAA
>JAHXHF010000023.1 GCA_025656895.1 gamma proteobacterium symbiont of Bathyaustriella thionipta | reverse complement strand
ATTGGCGTTGGTATTTATAGGGCAATTGCCAGCATTTACTCAGTGAGCTGGAATTTTTGATAAAGTACGCTGAGTAGTTACGATATTTTTTAAGTGTATATTTTTGCAGAAAGTGGGCTACAACCAATCACTTAAAGCAATGCCGATGCCAATGCTGTTCACCTTGCGATCATAATCAATCAGGCTCTGTCCATAACCATAGTAGTACTGCAGGTAGCCCTTGAAATAAGGGTAATCAGGTATGGGAAAGCTCCACGACAGCTCGGTTGCAACTTTTTTAAAGCCGGACTCGATATTGTTGCGGGACATCAGAGTAAAGGTATGCTCATGGTACTTGTAGGAAGCCCCGAACTGAAAATGCCCCATATAATCGGTGATGTCGGGATTGTCGTCATCGCTGTGATCTTCCGGAATACGCCACCAGGGTTTGAAACTGAGCGCCAGGTTATTGCGCGAAAAAACAAAATTGGCAAATACCCGGTTCCAGCTGCGTGACAAGGTACCGCCACGGCCATTGGATTGATGCACAATGCCAAAAGCGTTAAGCGAGTTTTTAAAGCCGAGAATCTGCAGTTTTTGCGGTCGCCACTGTAGCCAGGCCTCGGGCTCGTGATTGGTATCCCGAAATGGTGAAGAGTTCGTGTTGCTGTATAGCTGCCAGAAAGAACGGTTGGTGTAAGCCGCATAAATATCAATATTTTTATCAAACAGATTCACTGCCAGTGGTGTTTTTATACTGATTTGAAATTGTGTTTCTACATTTTTCCATGAAAGGGAATGGTCATCAAATTGTTTTTGAAAAGGCTCTTCACCGTAATCCTTGAAATTGTAGACGCCAAACAGAAAATAATTGGGTCTGTGCGCAATCAGGGTAAAAGGTTTCAGCTCGGCTCTTTCGCGTGCGTTTAAAGCTTCGTCAACAATGTTTTCCTCAGCCTGGGGTTGTATGGCAATGTGTCTGGATGCCGGGTTTGTTTCATCATAAACACCGGCACCAACGGGTGTTTTCGGGTTGTCGTTACTGGACTGGCAGGCGCTGCGGATTTCTTCAACCGTGACATTACCGCCGGCACGTTGTAATTCATCCAGCTGGCATTGCTGTAGAGGTGATATGGCCAGTGAAGAACCACTAGAGAGCAAAAGTAACAGAATTGCCAACAGTGGCCGGTTTTTTCTGGAAAGCATTATTTAGTTACCTGGTTTTTTTGGCGCCCATGGCAATAAAGCGCAATTTATCTGAATTTGTGGTGAAACGCAGGGTAGGGCATTACGGGCATTTTTCTTCTTTATAATCTTGCGGCTTGAAAAATCGTTTTTTCATACCCTAAAGTGGACCCCTGAGTCAAGACAAAATATCCGTTAATTTAAGTTGCACACATCGTTTCACTTGCAGCAGGACGGCGCTGCCCCGTG
>JAHXHF010000395.1 GCA_025656895.1 gamma proteobacterium symbiont of Bathyaustriella thionipta | reverse complement strand
GAAGCATTGGCGTTGGTATTTATAGGGCAATTGCCAGCATTTACTCAGTGAGCTGGAATTTTTGATAAAGTACGCTGAGTAGTTACGAATACCGAACAGTTCATCATCGGCTTTGTATTGCGGTAATGTCTGTTTATCGACGGTTCCAAAAACGCTGCTGCTGAGTACATGGTTGTGCCATTGCCAATGTCCCCGCCCGGGATGTTTAGGCTCAAAACCCAGTTGCACCTTAATCTGCTGACGAGCTTCTTCAACCGAACCGGCTCCGGCCAGCATCAAGGGGTAAAGCACATTGATACCGGACATGGCCGCTTTACGCTGTTGTTCACTGGCAGAAGCAAACAGCGCGGGACGCTGACGCACAGCGGCCGCAGGTGACAAGCTGAGTGCCGCACCGCTGTTGCTCACTTTACGGGTTGATTGCAATTGCGGATCATAGCCCAGGGGTTGGTTGGTGATAGCCAGAAAACGGCCTTTGACCTCCAGGCCAAAGCGCAGACTCAGCAGCCCTTCCAGATTAAGCTCATATCGCCAGGCATCCTTGCCTGCTATGCCGAACAAGGTTCCGGAAGCAATCCCTGCAACACGGGATTTCTGTGACGGGCCGGTGGCCAGTCCATTCAGGATATTTTTTACTGCCGGCGCATCATTCAAACCTATCAACAAGACACTGGGTCGGGTCAACAGCGAGCCCAGCATAGAAAAGGTAAACATTTCTCCGCTGTTATTACCCCCGTCCAGCATACCCGCCATACCGCTCAGGCCACCACTGCCCATGATAATAATCGGATCACCATCTCCCAGGGCCAAGTGCAGATCGGAAGCAAAAAAATCCATGATACGTGGCGGCACACCGATAAATTTAACCAGGAAACTCTCTGCCAGCTGACTGCCGCTTTTCCACAGTGCATTATTCAGATTCAGGGATAATTGTACAATCGGCTCAGGTTGCAGTTCAGGAACCAGCAGATCACCGGCCGCATGGTCAACAGCCAGTATTTGTTTCAGCCCCTGGTAGATACTGTTATCAATCAACGGCAAAATGAAGGTGGATATTTCCATTTGCTGTGCGTTCTGTTGATTCAGGCGCAGCGCTATCGGGTCAAAATAACGTCGCCAGAAGCGATTATAATTGCTCAGATAACGCTCATAGGCCTGTTTCTCTGATGAACTGGCCTGCTTTACCGGACGCTCTAACAAGGTTGGCATATCAGCCGGGCTGCCCCAGCCGGCTGAGCGCACCGAACCATCGGCTGCCAGCTGCATGTCTGTAACCAGAATCGGCTGGCTCATATATTCCTTGTTGACCAGATCCGGCACAGAAGGCTGCTCATTATGGCCATCTGCCCGATACAGTGTAAGCGCCAAAGAATCAGCCCTCTTAACCCCATTTCAGAATAATACTTCCTTCATGTTCCAGGGAAGCAATGCCTCGACCTTTTCTAG
>JAHXHF010000022.1 GCA_025656895.1 gamma proteobacterium symbiont of Bathyaustriella thionipta | reverse complement strand
TTTCTCTTCTTTCTTTCGCTCATTGGTTCATTTCTCCCATCACAGAGTACAGCTTAAACTACTGTCTTGATTATGGGGTCCACTTTAGTTTGAGTTTGATAGTGAAGAGCTATCAAAAGCAATTCAACTGACTTTAGAAAACCGGCAAACAGAATTACCTGAAGAGATCACCGCTTTTAGAGCTGAATTTGTACAAAATAAGCAAAAACAGTGGGAAGCCTTTCGTAATAGGCTTGGGCAGGATCACATTCCAGTTGATTTTTCAGAAATTGTCGCTGATATATCTAATTTTCTTGAACCTATAATTCAACGATTAGGTAGTAGCAAACAAAATTAAGCATGAAATGTTGTATTGAAAGATAAGATAGCAAGTGACAATATAAAAAGCTGCAAAGGCGAACCTTTGCAGCTTTGACTTCATTACTTGCCTATAATGATTACCACAATGGGATCAGTAAAATAAAAGCGAATCCCTTAAGCGGTTTTTATACCATCTGTGCGGCGCAGTATTTTGACTTATTCAGCATATAATTATATTATATATTAACTCAAATATTCTTGAATAACTCAGCTCACAGGGCTTTACGCTATGCCAATAAAGTTTAATGCAGCCATTTTTGTGCTGGCTTTCAGCCTGATTCTGGCCAGTCCGGTCTTGCAGGCTCAAAACCCGGACGGGCAGGTTTTATATCAAAAACATTGCAGTGCCTGCCACCAGACAGAGGGGCATGGCGGTATTGGTTTACCGTTGAGCCAGGACAAAATTTCACGCATCAGCGACGGCTATATCAATCGCTCCATCAAATTTGGCCGCCCGGGGCGACTGATGCCACCGTTCCAGCATGAATTATCGACGGCAGAAATTCAGGCCATCGTTTCTTATTTGCGCTCGTGGACGGATCAGCCCTCACCGGAAGACAATTTAACTGCGGTCAAAGGCAACGCAGAGGCCGGCAAGACTCTGTACACAAAATATTGTGTCAGATGCCATGATTCGGATGGCTCCGGTGTCGGTCGGGGTACCGGCGTTACTTTATCGCGTGAGCGGCGTTATGCCATTATGCCGGCCGCCATCAACAATCCCGGCTTTCATGCTTCTGTGACCGATCAGATGATCCGCGACACTATTGCCCATGGCCGGGCCGGCTCCATCATGCCTTCATTCAGCCAAAAAGGTCTGAATGATGAGGAAATCAATAATCTGGTTGCTTATGTACGCACTCTCGCCAGTACAGAAAATACTTCTGAAAGTGATATTGAAGAACCAGCCGTGTACCGGATTGAGTCACCCTATGATTTTGAAACCACGGTTGAAAATGTCCGCCAGACCGTGGCCGGTAATAATTTTCGTGTGTTTCCGGATCGCTATCTGGAACAGGGCCTGAGCGATAGGGCAATCGGACTTAAATTCATCCATTGATTACCCGCAGCAAATAGTCATTATCCCAGCCTGCTTTTAGACGTTTTGTTTTGACTCCCA
>JAHXHF010000316.1:1322-1496 GCA_025656895.1 gamma proteobacterium symbiont of Bathyaustriella thionipta | reverse complement strand
TGTCAATGAAAACCAGCAAGGGGCTGACATGAAACTTGCTGCTTAAATGAAGCATTTAGGCGAAAAGTATGTTGACACCTACCGATACTGACCTAAGAATTCTGGCAAACTGATGCCTTTTTGGAATTGGACTGCGTTTTTAGCCATTTTCTTTCTCCCATCAAGTTGATAGGA
>JAHXHF010000316.1:0-1312 GCA_025656895.1 gamma proteobacterium symbiont of Bathyaustriella thionipta | reverse complement strand
CTCAATCCTGTCAATGAAAACCAGCAAGGGGCTGACATGAAACTTGCTGCTTAAATGAAGCATTTAGGCGAAAAGTATGTTGACACCTACGGCTGCTGCCATGCCAAAGGTATTAAAAAGCTGGCCGTCTAAATCATTGCGATCCGTCACCACCACAATAGTTGGGTTATTCATTTCAGGTTGCGCGAGCAACTTACCCGCATAACACACCATAGAAATCGACTTGCCCGAACCCTGGGTATGCCACACCACACCAGCTTTACCCGATCCCGGCACGACCTTATCGGCATAATTCGCTCTTGGCTCTGCAACACCTTGAGCGCGATACGAAGCAGTCAGCGTCGCTCGAACCGCCTCACGCACGGCATGAAACTGATGATAACCGGCTATCTTTTTAATCGTTGTGTCGCCATCTTGCTCAAACAGCACAAAATGACGAATGTAATCTACAAATAATTCAGGTTTAAAAAAGCCTTTAACCAAAGTCTCTAAAAAATATTCAAACAGTGGTTTATCATCTTCATTATCAACCACACGCCAGGGCATAAAACGTTCTTTATTGGCCGTTAACGAACCCACCCGCGCATTTAAGCCATCACTCACCACCAGGGCTTCGTTAAACATAAACAGATCGGGAATTTCATCTTTATAGGTTTGCAACTGCTGATAGGCCGACCAAATATCGGCATTGTTATCCGCTGGATTTTTCAGCTCTAAAACCGCCAGCGGCAAACCATTGATAAACACAATCACATCAGGGCGGCGATTACCTTTGCTGCCCGTAATGGTGTATTGGTTGACGACTAAAAACTGGTTTTTCGTAACGTTTGAAAAATCAACAAGCTGCACATAATCGGTCTTTGACTTATCTTTCTGTTTGAACTCAACCTTTACCCCTTCCAACAATAAGCGGTGAAAAGCCTTGTTATTCTGAATCAGAATCGGTGTTTCAGGTTTGGAGATTTGCAAGGCCACTTGCTCTAAAGTGGCAGCAGGAATATGTGGGTTTATTGCCGTTAAGCGATTCAGCAAGCGATCATGTAAGATGATTTGGCGGTAATCGCTGCGCTCGGGGTTATCGCCATCAGGGGCTATGTCATAGCCGCAAATATACTCATAACCGATGGATTGAAACCATTCGAGGCAGAGTTGTTCTAGTTGGTCTTCGCTTATCACAAGGTAAAGTGGACCCCATAATCAAGACAGTAGTTTAAGCTGTACTCCGGTAGGTGTCAACATACTTTTCGCCTAAATGCTTCATTTAAGCAGCAAGTTTCATGTCAGCCCCTTGCTGGTTTTCATTGACAGGATT
>JAHXHF010000008.1 GCA_025656895.1 gamma proteobacterium symbiont of Bathyaustriella thionipta | reverse complement strand
GGGGTCGCCAGTTGCGCAATTAAAAAAGTAAAAATAACGCTAAAATCGTGTCAAGCACTTTTTTGTGTTATTTTCGCTGAGTAGTTACAATGTATGCATGTAAAACAACCGGTAACCAGCGTGTCCTACATCCCCCGAAACGCAGAATCCAGGCTCCACCACTTCGCCGACGGTTATCCAGTGGTTGTGGTCACCGGGCCTCGCCAGTCCGGCAAGTCCACCCTGGTAAGGCATGCCTTTCCCGGGCACAGTTACGTATCGCTTGAAGATCTCGATCAACGGGAATTTGCCGAAACAGACCCTCGTGGCTTTTTGCACCAGTTCAACGATGGCGCCATCCTGGATGAGGCGCAGCGTTGCCCCACCCTTTTTTCCTATCTTCAGACACATGTCGATGAACGACAACAACCAGTCGAGTTTATCCTCACGGGATCTCAGCAGTTTGGCCTGTTATCAGGTATCACACAGAGTCTGGCAGGCAGGGCCGCCTTACTGGCACTACTACCCATGACCTACGACGAGTTGCAGCATGCAGGAAAAGTTGGCAGGAACCTGGACAAGATACTCTTTGATGGCGCCTTCCCTCCCATCTACGATCGCGGACTCGAACCGCATCCCTGGTATGGAAACTATGTGCGCACCTACCTGGAGCGAGACGTCCGCCAATTAATCAATGTACAGGATCTGGGAACCTTTCAACGCTTCCTGAAATTGTGCGCGGGCCGAACCGGACAGCTCCTTAATCTTTCCTCGCTGGCCAATGACTGTGGTATTACGCACAACACGGCCAAGGCCTGGATATCGGTATTGGAAGCCAGTTATATCGTGCATCTGTTGCCACCGCATCACCAGAATTTCAACAAGCGCCTGGTTAAGACACCCAAACTCTATTTTCTGGATACCGGTCTTGCAAGCTGGCTGCTAGGCATCCAGAACAACGAACAACTGGCGACCCATGTTCAGCGGGGCGCCTTATTCGAAACCTGGGTCATCAGTGAATTACTTAAAGCCCGTTTTAACGCGGGTGAAACATCGAACCTCTATTTCTGGCGTGACCGTTCTGGGCACGAGGTGGATCTGTTGATTGACCATGGAACCCACCTGTCACCGCTGGAAATCAAATCCGGGCAAACCATCAACCGGGATTATTTCAAAGGGCTGGATTTCTGGCGAAAACTGGCAGGTGAAACCGCCGGAAAGGCGTGGCTGGTTTACGGCGGTGACATCCGGCAAACGCGCACCGATGTCACTATTCTGCCCTGGTTTGAAATCAACTCCGAGCAGATTGTTATGGCCGTATGATTTGACCATCATTCCTTATCCGCGTCTATTCTGCTCAGATCATCCAATGCGCTTTCAGTCATAATAATCTTTCTTTTTTTCTTTAGCTTAACTGAAGTTTCACTGTTTTGTAACTACTCAGCGAAAATAACACAAAAAAGTGCTTGACACGATTTTAGCGTTATTTTTACTTTTTTAATTGCGCAACTGGCGACCC
>JAHXHF010000249.1 GCA_025656895.1 gamma proteobacterium symbiont of Bathyaustriella thionipta | reverse complement strand
TCGCCAGTTGCGCAATTAAAAAAGTAAAAATAACGCTAAAATCGTGTCAAGCACTTTTTTGTGTTATTTTCGCTGAGTAGTTACAAATAATTATTGTTATCGTAAAAGTGCGGTATGTTCTATTTAATATTGCAAGAGCCGCCAGTATCAGTTCCGGCCATACATATAAAAGTACACTACCCCAAGGGGTCTTTTGGTCTAGGGTGTTGCTGACCAATTTAAGTTCCGGGTTGAGAGCATTCAGACTGAAACTTTGAAGAAAGGGTAGTAGAAGTATGGTTACAATACTGGCACCAAGAAAAAGTATACTTATATCAAGAGGTTTTTTGCTTATTTTTTGGTAAATAATTCAGCTGACTAACAACATGAACTGTAAGGGGAATATCCAGGCATTAATAACCAGTGTTAGTGGAACACTTGAGCCCAGGAGAAAGTGTAACAAGTGCCTGTCCTGGCAATTTGGGTTTTCGAGTCGGGTAAAAGCAGCCAGGCTGAGTAGAAGTATAAATATTCCACCCACAGGTGCATGAAAATCACCACTGTATATAAGATAAGATAGTGTTTCCATCGATAGAACGGGTCTCCCGGACAGGGCTTCTTTTATGGCTGCATTGATTTCATGCGGACGTTCTAATCCTTCTTTAAGCAGATGATGGGAGTCGGCGAAAAGAGTGGCAGCCATATCGGTATTCATGCGTACGTCAAAGCCGCCGATGAAGCGAATAGTGGTCCATATATTTGATTCAAGTACAAGGTGTCTGTTCGTTTCCCATTGATTGCTTATGTCGGTTAATAGGTGGGTGAATGGAGAGACTCCGTTGCCGCCGATCAATACAATCGCTACGACCAGTATCTTTATCCATTTTTTATGGGTTATAGCGGTCACCATAGACCAGCTGACGCTGCTGATCAGCCCCAGCATGATGCACCAGGCAAAGTTATAGGTGTGGCCGATTTCCAGGTTAAGCATGCGTCCCATCAGGGCTGCAGCATAATGCTGGAAGGCATAATAAATATTGAATTTATAGCCGGCGAGCCACATATCCGGTGGTGGTAAGGTGACACCTTGCATGTAATTGGCGATAAAATACAGGTCGGTGATTTCTTCAGCCCGTGGATTTATATCGGGGAAGGTGAAACGCCAGAAAAATCCATAGGCAAAACCAGCGATAAAGATACTTTCACTCAGGCAGATTTCTTTCAGGCCAGTGTGACGCACTTCCTTATTCAGTAACCAGAGACTGATGGTTGTTGATAAAGGCCACATCCAGCTGATGTTTCCCAGGCCGATAAAATGTTCTATAAAGAACATAGAAAGAACAAATGCCAGCACGCCGGTCGCACGTGCAATATTACGATCTTCAAACCAGTGGCTAAATACAGAGGTCACTGCGGCTAAATTAATGAGCAGGATAATAATGCTTGTTATGAGGTAACTACTCAGCGTACTTTATCAAAAATTCCAGCTCACTGAGTAAATGCTGGCAATTGCCCTATAAATACCAACGCCAATGCTTCAGA
>JAHXHF010000212.1 GCA_025656895.1 gamma proteobacterium symbiont of Bathyaustriella thionipta | reverse complement strand
CTGAAGCATTGGCGTTGGTATTTATAGGGCAATTGCCAGCATTTACTCAGTGAGCTGGAATTTTTGATAAAGTACGCTGAGTAGTTACGTTTTTCTTAGGGTTTAATCGTTTTCGTTCAAACACTAAGTAAGTGCCATTCCCCTTAGTCCCCCTTTTTCAAAGGGGGAAACAATAGCCCCTTTTGAAAAAGAAGGTTGTGGTTTTAATGATTCACCATCTTTTATCATATAGGGGGAAACAATAGCCCCCTTTGAAAAAGGGGGTTGTGGGGGATTCGTCCACATAAACTTTATGCAAGAACTTACGCAATAATTAATATTTGCGGTAGTTACCGGCTTAGATACCATTTGCGAGGAATTTCCTGAAATATTCAATGGTGGGTACAAGCCCTTCTTCCAGTTGCACCTGTGGTTCCCAACCCAGTTTTTTCCTGGCCAGACTGATCTCTGGCTGGCGCTGCATGGGATCATCCTGTGGCAGGGGCTTGAACTCAAGGTTGGAGCTTGAACCGGTCAGGCTGATGACCTTTTCAGCCAGTTCCAGCATGGTAAATTCATTCGGGTTGCCGGTATTCATGGGGCCGGTTATTTCATCCGGGGAATCCATCAGGCGTACAAAAACTTCTATCAGGTCATCTACATAACAGAATGAGCGTGACTGTGAGCCATCACCATAAATGGTTATGGGTTTGTTCTGTAACGCCTGCATAACAAAATTAGAGACAACCCGGCCATCATTCGGGTGCATGTTGGGGCCGTAAGTGTTGAAAATACGTGCTACCTTGATACGCAGATTATGCTGCCTGCGGTAATCAAAAAACAGGGTTTCGGCACAACGCTTGCCCTCGTCGTAGCATGATCGTATTCCAATGGGATTGACATGCCCCCAGTAGTCTTCCGTTTGCGGATGAACCTTGGGGTCACCGTACACTTCACTGGTGGATGCCTGAAATATTTTGGCGCGGGTGCGTTTTGCCAGCCCCAGCATGTTGATGGCACCGTGTACCGTGGTTTTGGTGGTCTGCACCGGGTCGTGCTGATAATGAATGGGTGAGGCAGGACAGGCCAGATTATAGATTTCATCGACTTCCACAAACAGCGGGAAGGTTACGTCATGGCGCATCAGTTCAAAATGCGGGTTATCCAGCAGGTGCAGAATATTGTCACGGCTGCCGGTGAAAAAATTATCTACACAGAGTACGTCATGTCCATCATTCAGTAGTCGCTCACACAGATGACTGCCAAGGAAGCCTGCTCCACCCGTTACCAGTATTCGTTTTCTTATGTGCATGTTGTTTGCGCGACCTTGCTGATTTACCAGATGCGAATGATAGTGTCTGGGGCGCTTAAATGCTACTTCCTTTGGTTCAAGGAATTGCTTGTGGTGGTTTTTTTCTCGTTCCCGCGTTGTACGTGGGAATGCATACCAGGCTGTCGGTATGCACGCTGCTAGCTAGTTACCGTCCATAAACAGCCGTTTTTTTAAACCGGGTTATTTGGTTTTATTGATTCTGGTGCTTTTGCACCCTGAATATCCTTAG
>JAHXHF010000359.1 GCA_025656895.1 gamma proteobacterium symbiont of Bathyaustriella thionipta | reverse complement strand
ACGGGAAAAAGATTTTGTTTCACTGCTTTTGCGTATGGTGGCTTGATGGCTGACTGTCAGGTTGATTTGGATTTCAGTGAAACTTCAGCTTCAATAAAAATACGCTTAACCTGTGGAAACTTGGTTTTTATGCGTTGATCAAGTTGGGCAATCAGTCTTTCCAGCTGTCCGGTACTGGTGCTGTTGGTAAAATCTGCGCTGATATTGACCAGAATAAAATCCGGCCCCATGTGCATGGTGAGTACTTCTTTGACCTGTTTGATTTCGGGAATGCCCTGGGCCAGCGTGCGAATACCTTCCACCACATGCTGATTGGCGCTTTCACCAATTAACAGGCCTTTGGTTTCGTAAGCCAGCCAGATTGCTGTTCCTCCCAGAATCAGTCCGATAATGACCGAAGCAATGCCATCAAAGTACAGAATACCCGTGTATTGCGACAGGCCTATACCCACAGCGGCTACCAGCAGTCCGAGCATGGCGGCAGAGTCTTCGAACAGCACCACGAACATGGAGGGGTCTTTGCCACGATGGACCGCTTCAATGTAGCCCCATTTACCTTTGGCGCGTGAAAATTCACCCAGTGCAAAAAACCAGGCAGCTCCTTCAAAAAGCAGGGCAAAGCCCAGAACAATATAATTGAGCAAAACATTTTCAATCGGCCGTGGATGCAGGATATGATGCACGCCTTCATATAAGGATACGCCCGCACCTACCGCAAAAATGAGGATGGCAACCACGAAACTCCAGAAATAGATTTCTTTGCCGTGGCCGAAAGGAAAATCTTTATCGGCCGGCTTTTTGGCCTGTTTTAAACCATGCAGCAGCAGACCCTGGTTGCCGGTATCCACCAGCGAATGGATGCCTTCAGACAGCATGGCCGAGCTGCCAGTCATAAAGGCGGCCGCAAACTTGGTGATAGCAATGAGCGTGTTGCCCAGCAAGGCGGCGAAAATGACTTTTTTGGATGCGTTGGCTGACATGAGCGGTGCGGGGCTCCTGTTTTGAGAGAATACGCTTGATTCTACGCCATCAAGGCCTGGTAATCATGATGAATAAGGGAGATAAAGCATGAGTGATATTATAGTAAGCGTACTGATCAGTGTGGCGGTAATTGCCATGCTGGCCTTGTATGTGCGTCCATTGTGGGCCACGCGCAAGGCGCGGGGTGTGAGTATAGCGGACCTGCCGGATTATGAGATTGCCGGTTTGGAGCAAGCGCGCCTGCTGTATTTTTACGCGCCCGTGTGTGGTATGTGCCGCAATATGACACCTGTTATTCAGCGTCTGATGCAGCAGCGGCAGGATATCATTAGCATTGATGCTTCAGAAAAACCCGGGCTGGCCCGTTCTCTGGGCGTTATGGGCACTCCCGCCTGCGTATGGATTAAACAGGGACGGGTAAGCCGGGTTCGCCTGGGTGTGTTATCTGAAGCGGACTTGATGTCATCTCTTAAGCCGGAAAATGCATGAATTTTCTAGGAGTCTGTCGGACTTAGGGGTTCGTAGCGAGGCGAGTGGGAAATCGAGGGCAGTTTTTCGATCTTTTGAGGCGCATAGTGGGTCTACGC
>JAHXHF010000111.1 GCA_025656895.1 gamma proteobacterium symbiont of Bathyaustriella thionipta | reverse complement strand
ATTATCCATGATCATCTCCTGTGAAATACTCAGGAGAAAGTGTTACCGATGTACAGGTGAAATAATAGGTGCTGATTTATTGGCGCTTACAAACAACCCATCATGCCCAGCGTGACTATGCCGATTGAAAACCCGTCAATGGGTTCTTTCAACAGGATTCTGGCCAGTAAAACCGACCACACCGGAGACAGAAAAAACAGCAACAACACCCGCACCACTTCGCCTTGCAGCATAGCCAGCGCGAAAGCCACATTACACCAGCCTGCCGTCAGCATCAGCAGCAGCACAAAACGCCCGTCAGCCTGCGCCAGCCGCAAACGCCGCCAGACCGCCAGCAATAAAATGAGCGTGATACTGGAATACATCATGGCGAGCGTCCACAAGCCCGCCAGACCCGCCTGTTCCAGCAGGCGCAGCGGATACCACACCAGCCCCCACAGGCTGGCAGACAGCAGCAGACTGAAAGAAGCCAGGCTGTGACGAATTGGAGCAGTCTTCATGATTAGCCTATACTACCCCGCCTGACTGCATTGCGGAAAATATAAAAAACTCTAATGAATCCTGATCTGGCCAAACTGCAACCCTACCCTTTTGAAAAACTGTCGGCACTGAAAAAAGGGGTTCTTCCCCCTGCTCATCTGGATCATATCGCTCTGTCGATTGGCGAACCCAAACACCCTACTCCACATTTAATTTCTGAAGCTGTACTCAGCCATTTGCACGGCCTCTCGTCCTACCCCAGTACACGCGGCACTGAGGCTTTGCGTCAGGCCATCGCCAACTGGTGTAGCCGGCGGTTTAAGCTACCGCAGGACAGCCTCTGCGCGGACAGAAATATCTTGCCGGTTAACGGCACGCGTGAAGCCCTGTTTGCCGCCGCGCAAGCCTTTATAGACCGCAGCCTGCCGGCACTGGTACTGATGCCCAATCCTTTTTACCAGATTTACGAAGGCGCGGCACTGCTGGCCGGAGCCGAACCTTTATTTCTGAATTGCAGCGCAGACAATCATTTTATTCCTGACTTTGACGCGGTTTCTGAAGCCAGCTGGCAACAGTGCCAGATGCTGTATTTGTGCTCACCCGGCAATCCGACCGGTGCGGTCATAGACAGCCATACTCTGAAAAAACTGATTTCACTGGCGCAAAAATATAATTTCATTATCGCCTCGGATGAATGCTATTCCGAGATTTATTTTGATGAAACGCAGCCCCCCGTCGGGCTGCTGCAGGCCTGTGCCGAAATGGGGCTGCATGATTACGCGAATTGTATGGTGTTTCACAGTTTATCCAAGCGTTCCAACGCGCCCGGACTGCGTTCCGGCTTTGTTGCCGGTGATGCGCGTCTCATTCAGTCATTCTTAAGCTATCGAACCTATCACGGTTGCGCCATGCCGCCACAGCATCAGGCCGCCAGCATAGCCGCCTGGAATGATGAACAGCATGTACGGCATAATCGTCGGCTGTATCAGCAAAAATTTGACGCGGTTATGGAACTATTGCAAGACAGCCTGCCGCTTACACAACCACAGGCCGGTTTTTATCTGTGGGTTAAAACCCCCAACGGGGATGCCGAATTTGCGCGCGGACTGTTTCAACAAACAGAATGTAACCGTTTTACCCGGCAGTTATTTATCACGCGACACCTGCCA
>JAHXHF010000321.1 GCA_025656895.1 gamma proteobacterium symbiont of Bathyaustriella thionipta | reverse complement strand
TGACAGTAATATTGGATTGCCCCAGCCAGGCATCCACATCCTTGCCGGTCAGTCCCTGTTCAATAAAACTGACCAGAAACAGATGGTCATCCGTGCCACCGGAAACAACCTCGTAGCCACGCTCAATGAACACTCCGGCCATCGCCTGTGCATTGCGCACAACCTGTTGTTGATAGGTTTTGAATTGTGGCTCCATCGCTTCTTTAAAAGCCACCGCTTTGGCCGCAATCACATGCATCAGAGGGCCACCCTGAGTACCGGGGAAAACCAGCGAATTGAGTTTTTTCTCTATGGCTTCATTAGACCTGGCCAGAATCAGACCACCACGCGGGCCGCGCAGGGTTTTATGTGTGGTGGTGGTGGTTACATCGGCAATCTGTACCGGGCTGGGATAAACACCGGCGGCAATCAAACCGGCCACATGCGCCATATCCACAAACAACCAGGCACCGACAGCATCGGCTATATCTCGAAAACGCTTCCAGTCCACAATCCGCGAATAGGCTGAAAAACCCGCCACAATCATCTTCGGTTTATGCGCTTGCGCCAGCGCTTCAACCTGCTGGTAATCAATCTCGCCGGTTTGCGCATCCAGACCGTATTGCACCGCATGGTATATTTTTCCGGAAAAATTGGGCTTGGCTCCGTGCGTCAGATGTCCGCCATGCGCCAGACTCATGCCCAGTATGGTATCGCCCGGCTCGCACAGCGCCATGTACACGGCTGCGTTGGCCTGTGAACCGGAATGCGGCTGCACATTGGCATAATCGGCAGCAAACAGTTTTTTGGCGCGTTCTATGGCTAATGCTTCGGCTACATCGACATTCTCACAGCCGCCGTAGTAACGTTTCCCCGGATAGCCCTCGGCATATTTGTTGGTCAGCACAGAACCCTGCGCCTGCATGACGCGCGGGCTGGTGTAATTTTCGGACGCGATCAGTTCAATATGTTCTTCCTGACGAGTCTCTTCCGCCTGTATGGCTGCCCACAGATCATCATCGTATCCTTCTATCGTCATCGTCTTGCTGAACATCTACAGAAACTCCGCTTCAAACTGAAAGCGTCCATTCTAGCAGTCCATCCGTTTTTCGTCTTGCTGCAAACAAAGAAAAAAACGAATCCATGACCTGAATCCCTACCTTCAGGTATTATTCATCCATACCATCCAGTTGCGATTCACTGACAATCTTCCAGCTTCCTGCTTTAATCTCGCAGGTGACGACATCACTGGAGTCCGCACGTCTATTCGCTCGATTCACCAGATACGCCCGTCGGCAGGGTTTGCCTTCATAGGTTCCAAATGCTTCTGCCCACATGGTTCCGCTATGGCCGGTTTTATCATTTTTCCAATCCACCAGTTCATGATCCGGCACTTCCCGCAGCAGCTGTTGAGCGGTTTCCTGCAACAAGGCCCAGTCATCATCCGTAAAATAGCGCTCCGCCGAATGCTTGGCAAACAGCAAACCCACCGCCCCGGCGGTTGAAGACAGGCACAACAGCAGCGCGACAGTAGCCGCCAACAAGCCTGATTTTATTTTTCCTGACATCTTTTTCTCCCAAAAAAATATAGATAGTTACCGTCCATAAACAGCCGTTTTTTTAAACCGGGTTATTTGGTTTTATTGATTCTGGTGCTTTTGCACCCTGAATATCCTTAGCTTC
>JAHXHF010000085.1 GCA_025656895.1 gamma proteobacterium symbiont of Bathyaustriella thionipta | reverse complement strand
ATTTATAAGTTATTTCTATCGGTAGCATGAGCATGCTTATGAATGGTTTTTGCCAAACAAGATTCTTAAAAAAACAGTGAAACTTCAGTATCGTTATTTACCCGAGGATATTGCACAACAAATAATTGCAGACACACAAGTGGCTCAATTGGGTGGGCGAGACATTGAAGGCAGTGTTTTATTTTGTGATGTTGTGGGTTTTACCGGCTTGTCTGAAACACTTGAGCCTGCCGTGATTGTTAATCTTCTCAATGAGTATTTTCACTTTATTGTCCTGGCTGGCAAAAGTTGTCGTGGCATTGTTGATAAATACATTGGTGATTGCGTCATGATGGTGTTTGGCGTATCACAGGCAGACAAGCAACACGCACTGCATGCAGTTACTTGCGGCTTACTGATTCAGTTGCTGGTTGAGCACGTCAATAAAAATCGGCAAAGGCAATCCCTGGCTACAATCGAATTTCGTATTGGCATAAACAGTGGCGCAATGCTGGCAGGTAATGTAGGTGCGGCAGATCGTATGGAATATACCGTTCTGGGTGATACGGTTAATCTGGCTTCCCGCCTGGGTGGTCTGGCCGAACCGGGAACGGTTACTGCCAGTGAAGCAACCTGGAAGCAAGCCGGAGCCGCAGAACAGGTTTTGGCTCAGCAGCAATCGTCAGTGCGTGTGAAAGGTCGAAACCAGCCGGTGAACTGTTATAAAATTACCGGTCTGTATGCGCAACATGCAGAAGCCCTGCAGCAGATGCTGGATGCCTTGATAGCTTGTCATGTCCGCGATGATGATTGCGATCAAAATAAGACATACACATGAAAAATCTTTTATGGCTCCTGTTATGCAGTCTGTTTCTATTGGTATCAGGCTGTAGCCTGGCCATAAAGCCAGCCCCCAAGGTCGGCCTGATGCCGCAAGTTGAATATGAACAATGGCTTGAAAAGATGCATCTTCTGCAAAATAACAAAAATACAGATGAACTTGCTTTGCTGATACATCAAGCACATAAAACCTACCCGGATGATGAGCGTATCAATAAAGCGTGGGCCAGACAGAAAAATGAAAGCTTGCAACAACAAGCCTATCTCAAAGACCGGTTGTTGCTTAATGAATTATCAGCTCTGTACACAGAAATGTCATTAAATGCACAATTAACAACGAAAGACAGCATCAGCTGGCTGGATAATATAAAGCAACAGCAGCAAGCGATAAGATTGCATCAGGGTTTGCTGCCATTAGAGGATTGTGGTCGCAGAAACTCCAAACAACAGCGGGAATTAGCCTTAAGTTGTATTGATCTGGCATTGAAAATAGAGCCATCAGACAGTCGTCTTGCATTGAAAAAAAAACTGCAAAGCGATACGGCCAGGAATAAAAAACAACAGTTGGAAGTAAAGCGCAGGCAACGGGAGAAACAACTTTACGGTCTGGCTAAAAAAAATTTTGATGCAGGTAATTACACGGCCAGTCTGCGATTAGCAACAAAAGTTATTAAAATGAATCCACAACATAAGCAGGCGCAAAAAATCAAGAAACAATCAACCGCTTTCCTGCAGGAGCAAACACAGTTGCTGATGGAAGTGGGGGTAAAGTGGACCCCATAATCAAGACAGTAGTTTAAGCTGTACTCTGTGATGGGAGAAATGAACCAATGAGCGAAAGAAAGAAGAGAAAAGT
>JAHXHF010000285.1 GCA_025656895.1 gamma proteobacterium symbiont of Bathyaustriella thionipta | reverse complement strand
GCTCAATCCTCAATAGCCTGGGCTATTGACTCAATCGCAAATCCACGGCTGAACGACGATCCCGGCACGATCATCGCGTTCCCGGGTGAAACATCCGGGTCAAGTAGTTACAATATTATTTAATACTGATATAATCTGCCTTTATTTCATTTAAAGAGCGGGAGAAAGCCGTGGCTGTTGTTGAACTGAACAAAGATAATTTCGAGGACATTGTAAGCAACAATGATTTTGTGATCATTGATTACTGGGCTCCCTGGTGTGGTCCCTGTCGTGGTTTTGCTCCGGTTTATGAGAAAGTATCGGAAGATCATGAGGATATTGTTTTTGCCAAGGTGAATACCGAAGATGAGCAGGAGATTGGAGCCCAGTTCCAGATTCGCTCTATACCGACCCTGATGATTTTTCGTGAAGGTATTATTATTTTCAGTCAGGCGGGAGCCATGCCGGAAGCTATGTTCCGTGATCTGATCGGTAAGGCTTCTGAACTGGATATGGCTGAAGTACGCAAGGAAATAGAAAAGCAGACTCAGGATGCCTAGCTTTGTGTGGCTGCGACACTGCAAAATAATATGTCTGACAAGTTTGTAGCGGTTTTGCAGTTTGCAGGATAACAGATCGTGAAATATCACTCCTTCACACTGAGGGATGTATTTCACGGTCGCCCTACATTGGGTGGGCTGGTGGAACTCTGCCAGGAAAATTATGCTTTGCTGCTGCAGTTGGTGCCTGCACTGCAGCAGCAGCGGGAGCTGGTCACCCATAAGGCTTGCAGCAGCATAGGTGGTGCGGAACTCAGGTTGAAAGTACTGGAGCAGACGCCTTATACCAGTCTGATTCATTTAACCCATATCTTCAGCGCGGCAGGCAACAACAGTGAGCCGGATGCTGTCATGCGGGTCTATCACGATGCCCGCCAGGTTGAAATTCAAAGTCTGCATGGTATTGCAGTGCCGCACAATGTTTCACTGCATGAGGATGTCCTGACACGTAAATGGCAACAGGCTCAGTTTTTATCTCGCTGGTTGCGGTTCAGTCTGGGTTGCGGTCATTGTTTTGACGAGCAGTCACAGCCGCTTCCGGAGTGGGCGTAACTGGCCGGGCTGATATTTAACCCGGAAATTTCACCATAAATCATGATAAATCAAGCGGTTGGGGGTATGTTAGCAAAGTGCAAACGGTACCTTGGGGCACTATCCTGTTTTTCGCTGGATCTTTTCGCCCAGATCGCCCCCAAAGCCTTCAAGCCATTGAATAACAATGACTTTCGGCTTTGTGAACAATCCGGACAAAAATCTCTCAGCGAAAATTCAGGATTATGGTGAAACTTCCGGGTTAGACTTCTGCATGACTTATTTTCGCCATATTCTTGCTTGCAATAATTTTCATGCAGATACTTTTCTGCCTTTTGAGATAGCCGGCCGCACGGTGGCCTGGGTGCGCCCTGAGTTTGCTCTCAAACTGGCCGAATACTCTTCTGTGTTCCGGCTTGAAGCCTCCCGTATCGGTTTTAATGACTCACTCTGCGATTTTCAACAGCGCTCACAAGCGGTAGCGGCAGTATCACAGGATATGCTGCAGAATGGTACTGTCAGCCGTTTACATGGAGAACTGTATCCGGTAACTACTGGGTAAGCGCCAATAAATCAGCACCTATTATTTCACCTGTACATCGGTAACACTTTCTCCTGAGTATTTCACAGGAGATGATCATGGATAA
>JAHXHF010000181.1 GCA_025656895.1 gamma proteobacterium symbiont of Bathyaustriella thionipta | reverse complement strand
TGGCCAAAAATGCAGGCAATTGACTGAATTCGACGGCGGGCGGGGTCATAGCCCCTCGAAAATAGCGAGTTTTCTGCCGGACACTACATAAGCTATTCATAACAAGGGAAAGGACAGCTTAATGCCACACTCAGAAAGGCCCGGCTTCTTCCTGTAACTGTTTTTTCAGCAAAGCCAGGGTTGCAGCAAAACTCTTGCGAATCTCGCTCAGCAACTCATCGCCCCCGCTGCTGAAATCTTTTTGGCTGTAGCGACAACCGCAGACTCCCAGTTCATACAGCAAAGATGCCCCCAATGATGCTGCACTGGCTTTGATAAGCTGTGCCGCATCTCGAAACATCGTAAAATCCTGATTGTGCAATGCCTGTGACATCATTTCGATACCTGCCTGCATGTCCAGATCAAACTCATCGGCCAGCGCCTGCATAAACTCGGGACGCGCGCTGAGTGACAGCAAATCATTTAATTGCTGTCCATCCAGCAGTTTGAACTGCTGCCGGTTACGGGTGACATAATGTTGCCGTTCCTGTACAGAGGTCGGTTGGCTGTTGTGTTTTTGCTCCAGCCGGTTCTGGCTAAGCTGCTGAATCAGTTCAAGCAGTTGTGTTCCATCCAGTGGTGCGGCGTTCAGGCGTGCGTCGAAAACAGAATCATGCTCAGCCACTCTGTTGGCTAAAAGAATCAGAGGCATATCAAAACGATCTACCTGCGAGGCCCGAAACAGATCGGCCAGATCAGCCGCGCTCATATCCGGCAGTTTGTCATCTACTATAGCCAGATCAAAATAATGTTCACTGAGAGCGGCCAGTGCTTTGCTGCCGTCGGCAACGCCATAAACCTTGTGACCGGCCGCTTCAAGCGCCTGCCGGGCCGCACGACCTATTGTTGAACGACTACAGGCCAGCAATATATCAATACGGGACGGGGAAGGCGCAGCCATGCGGTTACGACTGAGCAGATGAACTACCTTATCCTGTTGTGGCGGAATTTGCAGCGAACCTTTGACCAGATTAAATAACAGCGTTTTGGCCGGCGGCAGATCCAGAAAATCAACATAACCGGCCTGCAACAGGGCTTGCTTGTCCAATAAGCGGCTGGAGGCGGCCATTAGCACCAGAGGATTGGATAATGTGTTTGTGTCGCTGCGGTTGGCGGCTCGCAGTCGTGAAGCAAATTGCACCACATTCATATCCATGTGCGCCTTATCCACCAGAACCAGCTTGTAGGACTGCTGTTTTTGCTGCCGTTCACTGACAAGATCCAAGGCTTCCTGACAACTTTCTACCGCATCACAGGCCACACTCCATTCATTCAGATATTGCAGAATGTTATAGCGGTCACTGCGCTCGCGGCTCACCATCAGTACGCGTGAAACCTGCGGGCTCTGGATGCGCTCCGGCCGTTTGAATATTTCATCATTATCCGCACAACGGACGGCGACCGGAGGCAGTGAAGTTTCTGCTGTTGTCTGGCTGGCGGTTTCACGCTCTGCCGATGACTGTGCATTGGCAGACAAGCGCAGTGGCCACACAGCCGGCCACAAAACAGCCAGCAGTACACCCAGGCTGATGCCGGGCATTTCTGACCAATAGGGGCTAAACAAAGCTACCGCCCCGAAACCGAGGCTTAACAACAGAACTGAAGTTTCACTGTTTTTTTAAGAATCTTGTTTGGCAAAAACCATTCATAAGCATGCTCATGCTACCGATAGAAATAACTTATA
>JAHXHF010000330.1 GCA_025656895.1 gamma proteobacterium symbiont of Bathyaustriella thionipta | reverse complement strand
GTGGGTGGATTGTTTGGCGATTTGAAGCCTAACATTGGGTCGGTCATTTTTATCAGTTTTTCAGGGATTTGGCCTTAAGTAAGTGCCATTCATCCCTGCCCCTTGTTTGTACGCTGTTACCGAGCCTCACAGCATAGCCAAGAGTGCTTAAAATAAAGGGGTTGCTTTGCGTTCTCTGCGCCTTTGCGAGAGAAATATTGTAAATAATCTCGTCAAGCCGCCAATCTCGCCAGGAAAAACCATCCCCGCCCTTTGTTTGTACGCTGTTACCGGGCTTCACAACATCGCCCGGAGTTCTTTCAAGTCGGTTTGTATGTCGGCTTCCAGGGCTTGCAGCTGATCCAGAATCTGCAACGGCGGGTCATAGACCACTTCTTCATATTCGATTTCTTTGTAACGGTTTATGGACAGGTCGTATTTGTTGTCGGCAATCTCTTGCTTGTCCACGGTAAAGGCCCGGGCTTTTTTATCACTAAAATCACCTTGGCCCTGTTGGTATTGTTGGTACTGCTGAATAATGTCGGGAATATTATTGGCTTCTATCGGTTCCCGCTTGTCATCCAGGCTTAAGCCGTCGGCCTGCATGTCGTAAAACCAGACTTTGTCGGTGCCGCCGGAGTCGGTGCGGGTGAACATTACAATGGCGGTGGAGACACCGGCATAAGGTTTGAACACGCCGGATGGCATGGAAATAACCGCATCCAGCTTTTGTTCTTCTACCAGTGTCTGGCGTATTTGCCGGTGCGCTTTGGATGAACCGAACAACACGCCATCGGGTACGATACAGGCGCAACGTCCACCGGCTTTCAGTTGCTTGAGAAACAGGCTGATAAACAGCAGTTCGGTTTTTTTGGTTTTGCTGATTTGCAGCAGGTCTTTGGCTGTGCCGTCATAATCCAGCGAGCCTTTGAACGGTGGATTGGCCAGAATCAGGCTGTAGGCTTCTCGCTGATCGGCATGCTCTTCACTGAGTGAATCGCGGTCTTCAATCTGCGGGTTGTCTATGCCGTGCAGGGTCATATTCATGGCACCGATGCGCAGCATGGATGAGTCAAAATCCGAGCCATGAAACATGTGCTGATGAAAATGTTGTTTCAGTGCTTTATCCCGCAATATTTGCGGATGATGATCTTGCAGGTATTCGGCGGCCGCGACCAGAAATCCGCAGGTTCCGCAGGCCGGATCACAGATACTGTCTTTCGGCGTAGGCGCGCTCAGTTCCACCATCATTTTAATAATGTGGCGCGGTGTGCGGAACTGGCCATTTTGCCCAGCACTGGCAATTTTGGAGAGCATGTATTCGTACAGGTCGCCCTTGGTGTCGCGGTCTTTCATGGGGATGTCGTCAATCATGTTGACGACTTTATCCAGCAACGCGGGATTGGGCATGATAAAGACCGCATCCTGCATAAATTTTGTGTATGAACTGCCGGCGCGGCCATTGAGTGATTTGATGAAGGGAAAGACTTCATCCCTGAATACGTTGAACTTGCGTTCCGGCTCAAAATCCTTAAAGCGTGACCAGCGCAGTTGCTGCTGGTCTTTTTCAAACACGGGATCAGTGATGAATGGCACTTACCTGAATCCGTAACTTAGATATCCCCATTATTGTAAATAACCCTGTTATTTACAGCAACTTTTGATAAAATTGAGGCCTTTAAAAAGTCACCTGCCGAGTGACTCAACGACTATGCACTAAAGTGCATAGGTTGCTGGGATTGGACTGAAAGTCCCATGTCATTCAAGGATCATATTACTATTATCTTT
>JAHXHF010000273.1 GCA_025656895.1 gamma proteobacterium symbiont of Bathyaustriella thionipta | reverse complement strand
GATACAGGCATTATAATCTTTAGTCCACTGAACAGTATATAGATTATTGTTTTTCTTAGGGTTTAATCGTTTTCGTTCAAACACTAATTAAAAGAATATTATCCGCGCGCGGCTTAAGGCGTGAAGCGATGGAAAAAGCCCCGGCCAGATCGGTGCCATGATCGGGTACCAGTCCGCGCGCCGCGCGAACCGCTTTATTTAACGCTTGCGGATCAGAGGTGGACAACCATTGTGCGGATGTATCCGGCAATACGGCAAAGGCTTTTTTATTAAAGGCATACAATTGAAATTCGGCATCCGCTGGTAGCTGGGTTGTAATCCAGTCAATAATAGCCAGTGCCCGGCGCCATTTGGGTGAACGCCTTTTCTGTGCATCCGGCAGGTTTTTTCGTACCACCGCGTTAACAATGGTTTCCGCCAGCATACTGGCTGATGAGTCCAGCAGAATCAGGGTGCGCCGACCCTTCAGATTCAGGCCGGTAAGATACTGCCGATGGCCGTCACCGGCATGTTCCCGTAAACGCTCGCCCTGCTCAACCGCCACACTGCCACCGGCTTCAAGACGCTTGTTGGCTTCCTGGCTTGATTTTACATCGGCACGTAAGCGGTTGATATGTGCTTTGGTGGACAGGTTGTCTTTTTGCAAGCGGGCCAGTTGCTGCTGCTTTTGATGCTGAATTTCAATGACCTGACGTGATAAACCTTCGAAGCGTTTTATTTTGGCAGTCTGCTCATCCAGTGAATTGCGTATTTGCACCAGATTGCGGCGCCCCAGCGTAATTCTGGATTGCAGGGTATCGGCTTCTGCCCGCAACGCCAGAGTTTGTTCAATTCGATGCGAGCGCGATTGCGCGTTGATGATTAAAAACAGCAGAATAACCGCACCGAAGCCACATAAAATGGCGTCAATGAAAGAAAGGCTGAAAGTGGCGAACGGACGCCGTTTCATCTCAGGATGAGACTTTAACCACTACCAGCTCATCTTTGCTATGAGCTGTTTTGATGTGATCAGCCACATAAATCTGCATATCTCCCTTGACTTCGGCCTGATTAACAAACAGGGGCAAGCTGCCGTTCGGTTTTAAATAAACGCCATCAGAGCCCGCACTAATGTGCGCAATGGCATTCACATCGCTGGCTTCACCGTTATACCAATGACCCTCTTCATCCAGGCAGGCAAAAATATCTTTTTTAAGTGACTCGGCCTCGGTACCCAGCAGAATATGGGTCGGCTTTTCATGCACGGTTTTTTCGCGGCTGGCGGCCTGCAATGTCGGCAGTTGCATAATCAGGTGTAATTCTTCGGACTGACGTGCCAGCCATTGACGGCTATCCTGCACATTCATAGCCGCGTTTGAGGGTTCCAGATGATTAAAATGCACCTTATCCAGCCTTTTCAGGGCATGTTTGATGCCGGGCAAGGCTGAAGCCAAAGCCCCCATCTGCACCAGACTGGCATCTGTTTTTTCCAGCAAATCGGGCAGGCAATCCAGCACAGCCTGATATTGGTCGGCTAATACGCTGCACAAATCAGAGACAGCACATTGAATCTGATATTCCACTGAGTCGGAGGACAAGGAAAGATCGAGCACGCCGATGGATTGTCCAGTGGCACAAAAATCACTGATCTGGTCGCGCAGACTTTGTTCAGAGGCGGCTGAATGTAAAGGATCAAAACGGGTGTGGCGACTCAACGACTATGCACTAAAGTGCATAGGTTGCTGGGATTGGACTGAAAGTCCCATGTCATTCAAGGATCATATTACTATTATCTTTAT
>JAHXHF010000213.1 GCA_025656895.1 gamma proteobacterium symbiont of Bathyaustriella thionipta | reverse complement strand
ATGCGCATGACGCCGACTGACCGAAGGATCGGACAGGGTAATATCACAACCGGTATCACGTCCCACTTCCATTTGCTGCTTATCCAGAGAATATTCTTCGACCAGTTCCCCCAACTTTACTACCAGCTTTGGCATAGCTTAAACGTCCTTTCCCGGTTTCGGTGCGACCGGCTGCAAATCATCCAGAGTCGCTAAAATCAATGTTATATTATCCGTGCCGCCTTTCAGTAAGGCGCTATCCAATAGATTATCAGCCGCCTTGTGTACATCATGGTCGGCGTTTTGCAGAATTTCAAGTATCTCGGCATCCGATAACATACTGCTCAAGCCATCGGCACACAACAACAGTTGATCATCAGGCAACAGACGGGTATCAAATAATGTGACCTCGATCTCAAATTCAACACCCAGTGCGCGGGTTAAAATATTGGGGTTTACCCCGGCTCGCTGAGCTGACTCTATATCCGGAAAAGCTCCGGTATCTATAATTTCCTGTATCACCGTATGGTCAGAAGTAAGTGCCTGCAACTGACCCTGGCGATAAAGATACAGACGCGAGTCACCGATATAAGCCCCCCAAAGATGATCATCCTGCAGCCAGGCCAGCACCAGCGTGGTGCCCATGCCTGCCAGATCGTCTGACATCTCCGCCGCATCATGAATGGCCTGATTGGCGTATTCTACCGCTTGTTGTAACGCCTGCGGCTTATCCACATCGGCCGGCAAATTCTGCAACTGCTGCAGGCAGGTTTCCACGGCCAGATGGCTGGCCACCTCCCCCGCCTTGTAACCACCCATACCATCGGCAACGATCAGCAGGCGCGGTGTATCCACCAGCGCAAAAGCATCCTCGTTTTGTTCACGCACCAACCCGGCATCCATCCTGGATTCAACCTGCAAAATTTAAATCCTCTGTAGAGATAGACACATGATCCTTCGATGACTTTCAAAGTCAGCCACGGGCATGCCTTGCAGCAGCTGCCGCCGGCAAAAACCTGAATCCGTATCTTCAAGGCGGATACAGGTATAAATTACGCTGAGCATAGCATAGCCGATAAAGCTTTAATACGATTCCTGCTGCACTATTATGCGGCCAGACAGAGTTTATGCCAGAGCCAAAACAAGCCAAAGCCCGAAGTGAATTCTTCGGCAAAATAGTCACCCGATTTCCGCATTATTCACAATCAGGAGTGATACTGCGGGCGGCAGTCATCACCTGCGCCCCATAATAACGACCAAGCTGTGCGGCGCAATCAAGCGCAACGTAGTTTGCGTCCGAACGAGCACCTTTATATGTGATTTTCAATTTTGTACGGTTCCAAGATCGCTCTGAAACGCGATGTTAATTTTGTTTGAAAATAAGTGCCTTTTTCTCGCCATTTTTTATCCGAAATGACTTGCTCTATTTGCATGAGGATTTCATCGTGCGGGTATAGGTAAACGTCGCCTTCGCTCATGAAACATATATACAGATTTTTGCCCTGATATTTCTTGGCAAATGAAGGCCCACCCTTTAGTTGCACCTTGATATCAGAGACCCCATCAATATGAACCGCAATAAAATCAGCACCATTCCAATCGTTAGAGAGCCACATTGACGTGTAGCCATAATCTGCGAGAACCGCAGCCACTTTGTGGAAATTGTACATTTCCTGTGCCTTGGCATTTAGATCGCTGTAATTGATTCTTTCTAGGAGTCTGTCGGACTTAACCACAGTGACCGCACTGGCAAGCCCTTAAAATATAAAAATTCGACTATTTTATAAGGTATTGCTGTG
>JAHXHF010000369.1 GCA_025656895.1 gamma proteobacterium symbiont of Bathyaustriella thionipta | reverse complement strand
CATGCTGTCTTCTCCTGTGAATTCAATGTCACAGGTAAGATAGGATAAAATCAAAGGGTGGGGAATAACGCTCTAGAATGACCGGTTACGCCCCATTTACGTTAAATAGATAATTTCTAGAGGCGAAAGGTATCCTGACACAGGGGGCCTTGGTGAGCAATCTAACCCAATCAGGGAGCGGAAGGCAATGAAGAAGTGGCAAAATATAGCGAAGAATTCAAAGAGAAGATCGTTCAAAAGATGATGCCTCCCAATGCACAGAGCATCGCTCAGATCCATCGTGATACAGGGGTCAGTGAAGCGGCGCTGTATAATTGGAGAAATCAGTCAAAAAATGAAGGTAGAGCCGTGCCCGCAGATCCATCCAACCCCGAAAACTGGTCAGCACAAGATAAGCTGGCTGTCGTCATCGAGACGGCAAGCTTAAATGAGCAAGCACTGTCCGAGTATTGTAGAAAGAAAGGACTTTATGTAGAGCAGATCAATCGTTGGAAAGAGCAGGCTCTGGGTGGCTATGATGCCCCTGGTCGCCTGTCGGCAGATGAACGCAAAGAACTCAAGCAAGCCAAGAAACAGAAGCGTCAGATAGAGAAGGAACTCAAGCGTAAAGAAAAGGCCTTGGCAGAAACAGCGGCATTACTGGTGCTATCAAAAAAGTGCAATGCCATCTGGGGGGAAGCAGAGGAAGACTGATCTCCTCTGAAAACCGACAGATGGCCATTAAACTGATTGATGAAGCAATGACGGCAGGTGCGCGTCAAAATAGAGCTTGCGAGGTAGTCGGCATCAATTCACGCACTCTGCGGCGTTGGAAAAAACAGTGGCTGGTTCTTCAAAAACTGCAGGATCAACGCAAACCATCAGCTGTTGATCGAGTGCCTGCCAACAAGCTCAGTGAATCGGAACAAGCGCAGATCATTACAACCTGTAACCTTCCTGAATACAAGAGCTTACCGCCATCACAGATTGTTCCCCTGCTGGCCGACAAAGGAGAATACATTGCGTCAGAAGCCAGCTTTTATCGCACCCTGAGAGCGGTTGATCAAGTTAACCGCAGGGGGCGATCTGAGGCGCCTAAAAACAGCCCGAAGCCTAAAGGATACAAGGCAACAGGCCCCAACCAGGTCTGGACTTGGGATATTACTTATTTGGCATCAAGCACACGGGGAGTGTTTTATTATCTTTATCTGATCGAAGACCTATTCAGCCGCAAAATAGTTGGCTGGGAAATTCACGAAAATGAAAGTGCCGAGCATGCCAGTCAACTCATTAGAAAGACATGCCTGGCAGAGCATATTCATCAGGAAGGGTTAGTGCTGCATTCTGATAACGGCAGCCCAATGAAAGGTGCGACCATGTTGGCGACATTACAAAAGCTGGGGGTGGTGCCCTCTTTTAGTCGACCGTCAGTCAGTGATGAGCGCGTAGCCTGCCCTTGGGGTGCAATCCATTTTCTGAAAGCTTGTTTCGAACCTTGAAATATACACCAACCTATCCAAATCAGCCGTTCAAAGGTCTGACCGAGGCAAGGGAATGGGTGCAGGGGTTTGCCCAATGGTACAACAACAAGCATCGTCATAGTGCCATTCGTTATGTGACACCAAGCCAACGACATCGTGGTGAAGACCCTGAGATTTTAGCTCAAAGAAAACGTATTTATGATGCTGCAAAACAACGCAATCCGGCTCGCTGGTCAGGGGAAACCCGGAACTGGAACTGGATTAAAGAAGTCTGGTTGAACCGTAAGCGCCAAAGAATCAGCCCTCTTAACCCCATTTCAGAATAATACTTCCTTCATGTTCCAGGGAAGCAATGCCTCGACCTTTTCTAGC
>JAHXHF010000099.1 GCA_025656895.1 gamma proteobacterium symbiont of Bathyaustriella thionipta | reverse complement strand
GATGCCGCCAGCAGAATTCCTGTTTACACGAAAAAACAGAAATATCCCTGCGGCTATTAATACTCAATAGCACGCGGCAATTGTTTGGCCTGAGCGACCCAGTCTTCTACCTGGGATGCCCCCGGCACCTGGCGTACCAGTTTTTTCTGCTCATTCACTTCAATCATTTTTGCATGCAGGTTTTCGGCATTTCGCTGTGCCAGTTCCGGTACTGTATCGACTCCCGAGCATTCCAGTAAATCAGCATATTGGGTGCTAACGCCTTTGATACGTGACAGATCTGCGCGATTCACCCAGTTCAGAATCTGTTTTTCGCTCAAACCAGAACCGTCTGCCAATGCTTTGCGGCCTTTCTTGCTTCCGCCCATACTGAGCAATTCTGCTTCTGATGCGCATCCTGCCTGTTCCAGCTTACCCGCGTAAACCTCTCCAATGCCTTCAATATTAGACAGTTTTGTCATACCCTTCTCCCCCGAATAATTAGATGCCAATGCTTTCCTGTACCCATGGCTGTGACAGGAAGTATCTGGATTATAGAGTGCATTGGATTGAAATGGCAGCGCTATTTGTGACTGTGCAGGGCAATAAAAGCGCCGTCATTACGTTCAGTCAGAATACGCATCAAGGTGGCAAATCTCACCCCGGTCTCTGTCGAGCCTCTGGATTCGGCATACACCACCGGAAAACCCACTGCATGAATACGCACTCTGCGCTTACCGCTGGCATTGGGCTTGTTGATACGATCTATGGTTTTCGCCACCTGATCAATGGAACCACCGGAAAATTCATCACCAAAAACATACAGGCTGATTTTTTTATCCGCTGAATAAAAGGTACGTATGGCCTTTTCAATACCTTCTACCGGGCTGCTGTTGCTGAATGCGCTCCAGTTTCTGAGTTGTTTCAAAATGGCTTTGCGTCGTGCCGGAGTATCCGGAATCCATTTGCCGGCATACTGCTTGAACATATAGCTACCCATATCGTTCATTACCTGAATGCCTTTTACATGCGGATAGATGTCCAGTGTTTCGGCCATTTTTTTGCGCACCAGCGGCCAGGCGTAATTGCGCATACTGCCGGAGGTATCGATGATAAAGATGATGTATTCACTGTCCACAGGAATACCGCCAATTGAGCTGGTGGTTTTGCGCAGCCCCGGACTGGCCTGTTGCAGGCGACGCATTTCTGCAGTCAGGCTTTGCCTGGCACTGGCCAGTTTACCGGCCAGTTTATTCTGTCTGGCGGCCAGTGCCCGGGCCGCCGCATATTCACCCTGCACATCACTCAGGTCTCCCTGCAGGCGCGCAACATTTTGTTTTTCATCGGCAATCTGGGTTTTGGCACTAACCAGATGGCGGTTCAGTACATGCGTCTGACCGCGAATCTTTTGCAGACTTTCCTGCAGTTTCAGTACCGTTTTTTGCAGTTCTTCCGTGTCTTGTTCAATAGCTTGCGGTAAGCCGCCTTCGCTCAATACAAACAACAGAATAATAGCGCCGAAGCCGCAAAAAATGGCATCCAGAAAAGACAGGCCTATGGTTTCGGTAACGCGCCGGTTTTTCATCAGGGCCAGTCCCGGCCGGCGTAAAAAAAGAGCCGTTCGTGCGGGTAGCCAATAACCAGAATGCAGGGGCGGCTTCCGGGTCGCCTTCCATTGGTAACATAATAGTATTCACCGCTACTTTTGCAGGCAGACCCAGAACAGCTTCCTGAAAATGCACCAGTCTTTTGTTACTGGAAACTTTGCTGGAGTGATTTTTGGATGTACCCAGTGTCGGCAGGCCATCAGTAATTAGTGTCCGGCAGAAAACTCGCTATTTTCGAGGGGCTATGACCCCGCCCGCCGTCG
>JAHXHF010000208.1 GCA_025656895.1 gamma proteobacterium symbiont of Bathyaustriella thionipta | reverse complement strand
TAAGCTTCAAGGCTGCCGGTAGGTATGGCAGTACTTAATGTTAATGCGTTACTCATAGCGTTTAATCCCCGGAATTTAACTTTATTTTAGCACTCTCTCAGGCCGAGTGCTAATTTACTGAACTATTGGTCATCAAAGCCGGCAGAAAGTTCCCCGCTGCCGCTATCGTGGTCAAGATTATGCAGGTGAAACCCCTGCGCGTGCAGATAATAAGTGGCACGCCACAGATTGAGCCGGATGGTGTTATTGGCAGAATCCAGAAAATGTGACAGTTGTTTCAACGACAGGCTGACCACCTGCTCATGCAATTGCGCACTCATGTGCAGGCGGCCTGCCATGTTCAGCAAAGGGTCGGCTGCCGGAATGCCGCTTGGCAGTGTCTCTTTGGCGGCTGTAGCACCGGCATGGTGGAGGGTAACAACCGCCTGTTGCGCTAGCCTGCGCTCAAGCGGGCTTAATGCCCCCAGTTGCAGCAGGGCGCGGCCCAGCATTTGCAATTGTGAACGGCTGGCCGGCAGCGCCAGTAATTGCGCCATTTGCTGACGTTCTTCCAGGCTCAGTTTCTGTGCCTGGTAGCGCGCCAGAGGCATTCGCAAGCCCATTTCCTGCAGGCGTTGCTCGGTATGGTGGTAATAACGTGAGGTATAGAACAGCAATTCTTCGGCAACCGCCGAGAAATGCGGGTGAACCTGCGGAAAAAGGCAGCCATCAACATTGCAGCCAGCCAGTCCGCCGGGCAGTTGACGCGCTTTTTTCACAATGAATCGCCATACTCATCACGGCTAACAGACCGCCTTATTATACAATATCTGAATCTGCCCCGAAAACTCAGGAAAAAACGATCAATGATTACCGGCGAAATTAAAAACAAAGTCGATCAAATCTGGAACGCATTCTGGTCGGGCGGGGTATCCAATCCCTTATCGGTTATTGAACAAATCACCTATCTGCTGTTTGCCAAACGGCTGGATGATATTCACACCAACAAAGAAGCGCAGGGCAATCTGCTGGGCGAAACTATCACTGATCCGAATGGCACTTACTTAAGCTTCTTAGGATGCCCAAATTGCCTCACCTTCTCCCGCGCCAGAGCTCTTGTCATCATGAGTAAAGGATAGGGTTTTGGTCTTCGTTTAACCGCTCTTGGTTCTATTCTTCCAGGCCGATTAGCCACACGCTGTTGTGCCATTAAATAACACAGGGCATAGAGCTGTTCATCATTCCATGTGTCTACTTTTTGGCTCCAGATCAACCATAATTGCAGGCTATGTTTGAAGCTGATCTCCCGGGGCACAATGTCTGTTATGAAGGCGGCTTGCACCATCATTAAGCGAATCAGATTGTAAGCCAGCAGGTAAACCCAGATTTCCTTGAGCGCCATATCAGGTGTTTTACAGCTGAGAATATTCATCCCCATGGTCTCCTTGATATGACGAATATCCAGTTCAACAGACCAGCGTTGTTTATAGAGTTTTTTTAATTCAGCCTTGGGCGCTTTTTTGGCACACAGCATCGTGGTTACCATGACTTTTCCGCCTGCCTTTAATTCCCGTATCTGGATCGTTGCAGGGGCTGCCTGAAAATCTGCTTCACTGATCCAGTCGGGTTTTATCTTTGGCTTTTTGATGACAATCAGATGATCATGTGGTCCAATCTTCTGACCACGACAAAAGTCCGTGACACGCTTTCTGGCGCCCATTTGTTCCATCAGTATATCAACCCCCTGTGACTGCATGGCGGCCATAAAAAAGAAGGTCGGAAACAAGGCATCACCGATGAGAATGTCACCAGAATCAAGGGTTTCCTGCATGGATCGTAGCAGCGTTTGTTCATCACTGCCTTTCCCATGGTAGCGGCTCACAGCCGCATTCAGCACGGCACC
>JAHXHF010000012.1 GCA_025656895.1 gamma proteobacterium symbiont of Bathyaustriella thionipta | reverse complement strand
CACGGGAAAAAGATTTTGTTTCACTGCTTTTGCGTATGGTGGCTTGATGGCTGACTGTCAGGTTGATTTGGATTTCAGTGAAACTTCAGTGTGGGTAGTTTGTTCAGGCTGGCCGATGCATTGGGCCTGGAGCATATTTATTTGTCCGGCAGTAGTCCGCGTCCACCGCAACGGGGTATTCGCAAAACATCACGCAGTACCGAAAAAGTTTTGCCATATTCTTTTGTCGAGCATCCTCTGGAAAGGCTGATGAGCCTGAAACAGGATGGCTATACCATTATTGCTCTGGAAATTACCTGTCACAGCAAGGCTATTGATACTTTGTCGTTACAGGGTATTAACAGGGTATGTCTTATTCTGGGGTCAGAAAAAAACGGCATTCAGGCTGAACTGCTGGCAGCTGCGGATCAGGCGGTGCATATTCCTATGCGGGGACAGAACTCATCCATGAACGTGGCCATGGCCGCCGCTATTGCCAGCTATGTGCTGACCCGGGAACTGCTGACAGAAACGCCGGCCATAAATGGCTCACACGGAACCTGAATGTCGCAATTATAATGGTTTTGAGCACAAAGGTGGTACGGTGCGTACCGATACAGGTAATGGTGCTTGCGAAACCGTCTATTTACAGGATTTTCAGATTGTGAAAAAAGCCAATCCCGGCCTGCGAGCACTTTACAGTATAGCGGTATGGACATTGTGGCTGTCTTTGGTGGGGGTGCTTGTACTGACTTTCAGTACAGCACCCGGAGGATTATACCACCGCAGACGCAGATAGTGTCGAACTTGTGCCTATCGATCAATCACGCTTACAGCTAGGCTTGTCAAAGCTCAGAATAATGAAAACAATAAGGCCCAGTGCAGCCAGACCGCCAAGAACGCTTAAGGTATCTATAATCATCGTTAGTCTCCTTTTTTTAACCCTGAATCAAATCTTTTGAATGGGGTTTTGACTCGATGCTTAAGATTATGCAGAATAGCTGTTACATTAGTATTTCATTAAATAGTTTAATTGTTACAAATTGTTACCGAGGACGAATGCATGCAGGAAACCGCGCGTTTACTGATGGTTGATGATGATTCCGCTATCAGGGAATTATTGCAGGAGTACCTGACAGAGCAGGACTTTGTAGTAGAGACACTGCCTGATGGCAGCGATTTAATGGATAGCATTGAAAATTTTCAGCCGCATCTGGTTATTATGGATTTGATGTTGCCGGGTGAAGATGGTTTGTCGCTGGTGCGTAAAATAAAAGAGGCCAGCGAATTGCCGGTTATTATTCTTTCCGCGCGCGGCGAAGAACTGGATCGTATTGTGGGCCTGGAAGTAGGGGCGGATGATTATCTGGCCAAGCCATTCAACCCGCGTGAACTATTAGCCCGCATTCGGGCTGTGTTACGCCGTAATGAAACGGCAGAGGTAGATAAGGCTGAAACTGTCGAGAATATCTATCGTTTTGGCGACTTTGAATTTAATCGGGACAACAGAGTGCTAAGCCGCAAGGGTAAAGATATGGAGCTGACAACCGGCGATGCCGATTTGCTGGAAATTTTTATTCAGCATGCCGGGCGATTGCTGAGCAGAGACTAGTTGATGGACTTGATCAATGGCAATGAGCGCACGCCTTTTGATCGCAGTATTGATGTGCGTATTACGCGTTTGCGTGGAAAAATTGAGCAGGACAGCAAGCACCCGCTGTTTATTCGTACCGTGTGGGGCAAAGGTTATTTGTTTTCACCGCAGGGAGGATAGATAATTCTGAAATCTTCATCTGAGATTTTCAAGTAATTGAATATATGATTTCCTGATTACCCCTAAGGCTCAGCTACTGAGCCACCACCTGTAGGATAATACTCCTATCAACTTGATGGGAGAAAGAAAATGGCTAA
>JAHXHF010000244.1 GCA_025656895.1 gamma proteobacterium symbiont of Bathyaustriella thionipta | reverse complement strand
ATCGTCGTTCAGCCGTGGATTTGCGATTGAGTCAATAGCCCAGGCTATTGAGGATTGAGCAAATACCGCGACTGGGCGGCGAGACCGGTGCGAGGGCGTGTTCAGCGGAACCCGGTTACTCTTCGTACTTTGCTTATATTCAGTGAATCATCGTTAACGACAATGGCTTCGCTTAATTTCAGAGCGACCGGGTGAAATATCCGGGTTAACCCAGGGCGGCAAAAATAGCATCACGAATATCAGTCACACCACCAATACCGGCAATCTTATGGTAGGCCGGTGAATTACTTTCACCACTATTAGCCCAGGAAGAATAAAACGCTACCAGAGGTTCGGTTTGATCATGATAAACCTTCAGACGCTCTTTTACTGTTTCTTCCTGATCATCATCGCGCTGAATCAGGTCTTCACCGGTTTCATCATCCTTGCCTTCCACTTCAGGCGGATTAAAGGTGACATGATAAGTTCGGCCTGAAGCCAGATGTACCCGACGTCCGGACATGCGCTTGATGATTTCTTCATCCGGCACATCAATTTCAACCACGGCATCCACATCAACACCGGCTTCTTTCAGTGCTTCGGCCTGCGGAATGGTGCGTGGAAAGCCGTCGAAAAGAAAACCGTTTTCACAATCGGCCTGGGTAATGCGTTCTTTGACCATACCCATGATGATGTCATCGGAAACCAGACCGCCTTCATCCATGATTTTCTTGGCTGCCTTGCCCAGCTCACTGCCAGCTTTAACATGCGCACGCAGCATATCACCGGTAGAAATCTGTGGAATATTGTATTTTTCTTTAATAAAACCCGCTTGTGTACCTTTGCCGGCACCCGGACCACCCAGAAGAATAACTCGCATAATAATAACCCTTTTTATATTGGTATTTTAATTCGAACCTCTGCAGTCTCTCACAAGACTGACCTCAATAGCATTCGATCGTATAAATAGCGGGATTGAGCCACCTTATAAGGACTATGCCGAAAGGAACATTCGGCACAGCCTGAGCATCAAGCCAAATCCAGCAAAAGTTTGTTCAGGCGATGCACAAATCCGGAGGGATCCTGTAACTGGCCGCCTTCCGCCAGCAGAGCCTGTTCAAACAGCAGATGTGCCCATTCGGAGAACTTGTCGTCCTCATTTTCCTGTGCCAGTTTCTTCAGCATGGGATGAGAAGTATTCACTTCAAGAATGGGCTTGCTGTCGGGCGCATCCTGCCCTACCGATTTCAGAACCCGCGCCAGATTGGCACTCATTTCATTTTCTTCCACCACCAGACAGGCCGGTGAATCAACCAGACGATGGCTGACACGTACACTTTTTACCGAATCATCCAGATTTTTCTGCAGCTTTTCTATCAGCGCAGAAAACTCATCATCGGACTCTTTGTCCGCTTCGTCCTTTTCCTTATCCTTGATCTCGCCCAGATCCAGTTCGCCCTTGGCTACCGAGCTAAACTTTTTATCCTGATATTCAGTCAGGTGGGATACCAGCCATTCATCCACCCGGTCAACCAGCAGCAGCACTTCAATATCTTTCTTTTTAAAGATTTCCAGATGCGGGCTATTACGCGCAGCCGACAGATTATCGGCCGTAATGTAATAAATTTGCGTCTGGCCTTCTGCCATACGTTCAATATACTGATCCAGTGAAACGGCCTGCTGATCATCAGCTGATTGGGAAGTAACAAAGCGCAGCAGTCCCGCCAGCTTGTCCTTGTTGGCCATATCTTCGGCCGGGCCTTCTTTCATCACCCGGCCGAATTCATTCCAGAAGGTTTGATATTTTTCAGCATCATTTTTTGCCAGCTTTTCCAATGCCCCCAGTACGCGCTTTACATTGGCGGCACGTAAGCGGTCATTCACCCCTTATTTTTGATCCAATACAGATCGGACCTCAGCGGATCAGTGGCAAATTTCTTCTTCCAGTTTCGAG
>JAHXHF010000331.1 GCA_025656895.1 gamma proteobacterium symbiont of Bathyaustriella thionipta | reverse complement strand
ATTGAAATCAGCCGCGCGCAATCGAATGAAGTGCCGGCTGACTTCAATGTAATAACCATGTACCCGGTTGTAGCCGACCTTGAGCGACCTGATGCCGCTGCGTTCACGCTCGCGCTGTTCGATTTGCAGCAGATATTCATCGGCATTTTCGGACAGGCCGCGGTATTCATCCAGTTCCGCATCATAGCCGTTGGCAATGACACCGCCATCGCGTAACACGACCGAGGGGGCTTCCTTGACCGCGCTGTGCAACAGGCGGGTTTCTGCTGTCAGTTCATCCGGTATCAGTTGCAGCGTGTTAATGGCATCGCAGTCAATCGTCTGTATGCAGCTGATCAGTTGCGGCAGTTGCGCCAGTGAATCACGCAGGGCGGATAAATCTCGCGGGCGGGCGGAACGCAGCGCAATACGGGACAGAATACGTTCAATATCAGCAATGGGGCGTAGCTGTTGCTGGATGGCTTCGATATGTCCGCCGGACAGCAGTGCGTCCAGTAGGTTGTGCCGTTGGCCAAGTATTTGTCGATCCAGTATCGGGCGGGTAAACCAGCGGCGTAACTGGCGGCTGCCCATAGCGGTGCAGGTTTTGTCAAATACCGCCACCAGCGTATGTTGTGGCTGACCGCTCATGCTGTGATCGATTTCCAGATTGCGGCGGGTAGCCGCATCAATCAGCAGTGCATCTTCACTGCGTTCCAGGCGTAAAGCGGTAATATGCGGCAGGGCATTGCGCTGGGTGTGTTTCAGATACTGAAAGAGGGCGCCGGCAACTGCGATTTCGGCGGAGTCCTGCGCCAGACCAAAGCCGTTCAGGTCGCGTGTGCCGAAATGCTCACTAAGGATGCGGCTGCCGCTGTCGGCATCAAACTGCCAGTCGGGCTGGCGGGTTTTACGGCCGTTGAAACGGATTGTGGAAGGCAGTGACTGCTCTTCCGGCAATAACAGTTCAGTCGGTTGCAGGCGTTCCAGTTCAGCTGCCAGCACGCTGTCCGAGGCAGGCCGGGAAACCACAAATTGACCGCTGCCCAGATTCATCCAGGCCAGAGCCTGCTGTTTGCCAAGGTTCATCCAGGCGGCCAGAATATTATCGCGGCGTTCATCCAGCAGGGCTTCATCGGTGACCGTTCCGGGGGTAACAATACGCGCCACCTGACGCTCGACCGGGCCTTTGCTGCTGGCCGGATCAGCGATTTGTTCACAAATGGCAATGGATTCGCCCAGCCGCACCAGCCGCGCCAGATAGTTCTCGGCCGCGTGGTAAGGCACACCTGCCATAGGAATAGGTTGTCCGGCTGACTGGCCGCGTTGCGTCAGGGTGATACCGAGCAGGCGGGCGGCCTTTTTGGCATCGTCATAAAACAGTTCGTAAAAATCACCCATACGGTAAAACACCAGCATGTCCTGATGTTCTGCCTTGATGCGCAGGTACTGCTGCATCATAGGCGTATGCTTGTTCTTTTTCTCTTCTGAAATCATGCTGTTATTGTATTAGACTTGTTGTTTTACAAGCATTTATTGTTTTTCTTTCGTCTCATACCGTCTCGGGGAGTCTCATAAAATATCATCCAATCTCACAAATAAAGTGTAGGTTGAAGCGTAGGTTGTTCTGGTGTAAATTTTGTTGGCGTTAACAACCTGCATTTTTTCCTTTGCATCGGATAATCTGACACCATCATAGAGGATGCTGATGGCAGCCGCACAGAATACCAAACTTCTATCTGCCAGAACAGTAGAAGCGATGAAGACAGGTGATATGGACAAGGCAGATACCGGTGAAAATGTGGGTTTGCGAGTGACCTGCGGCGCTACTGGAGTGAAAGCTTTCTCCTGAATCCGTAACTTAGATACCCCCATTATTGCAAATAACCCTGTTATTTACAGCAACTTTTGATAAAATTGAGGCCTTTAAAAAGTCACCTGCCGAGTGAATAAATGAAGC
>JAHXHF010000284.1 GCA_025656895.1 gamma proteobacterium symbiont of Bathyaustriella thionipta | reverse complement strand
GTACCAGCTATGCCCGACTGCTGGTTGATCAGGCCGAGTACGAGGAAGCCCGGCTGCAATTTGCCAAGTTGCGCAAGCAAGACCCGAAAGATGCCGAAATTCTTTTTATATCGGCCATTATTGAATTGCAACTGCAGCATGTTGATGCCACCGAAACTCTGTTGCAACAACTGGTTGACAGAAATCAGCGTAAATATGAAGCGGCTCTGTATCTGGGGCAGATCAATGAAAGTCGTGAGGATTATGATGCGGCCCTGCACTGGTATCGTGTGGCGGCCAAAAACAGAGCTTTAATGCTGGACGCGCAGGTCAAAGTAGCCAATGTGCTGGCCAGGCAGGGTAAGGTGATAGAAGCCAGAGAACTGCTGCAGAATTTACGTCATCTGGATACGGATCGGTCAGTAGAGCTGTATTTGCTGGAAGGCGCCATCTTAAAACAGGTCGGGCGACCACATGAGGCGGTTGAGTTATATGACCAGGCCCTGCGCGATCATCCCGATAATGTTGACCTGCTTTACTCGCGAGCCTTGCAGGCTGTCGAAATTGATCGTCTGGATATACTGGAAAAAGATCTGGCAAATATTCTGCAACGCCAGCCCGATCATGCCGATGCACTCAATGCTTTAGGTTATACGCTGGCAGATCAGACTCATCGCTACCAGGAAGCACTGGGCTATATTCAGCGTGCATTGGTACTCAGTCCGGACAGTCCGGCGGTTCTGGACAGCATGGGTTGGGTACAATATCGTCTGGGAAATACCAAAGAAGCGGTGCGCTATTTACGCAAAGCACTTAGCCTGATGCCGGATTCGGAAATAGCCGCACATCTGGGAGAGGTCTTGTGGGTGGCCGGTAAATCCGGGCAGGCCAATGATGTGTTGCAAAAGGCTTTGGCTCTGGATCCGGAAAATGAGCAATTGCTGTCGGTGATAAAACGTTTTGCTAAAACGGCCGGTCACTGACGGCCTGTCGGCAATGCCGGCTGTAATTTGTTTGACTGCTTTATGAGCAAACCGCTGCTCAGCCAGGGCTGGCCGGCCCCTGCCAAACTGAATCTTATGCTGAATATCATCGGCCAGCGAGCCGATGGCTATCATTTGCTGCAAAGTGTTTTTCAGCTTTTGGATTTTGGCGATCATCTGGATTTTGTGATTACTAGCGATGCTCAGATAAAGCGCCAGGCGTCAGTGGCTGATGTTGAATTCGATCAGGATCTGAGTATACGCGCCGCACGTTTGTTGCAACGTCATAGCGGCTGCCCGCTCGGGGTCCGCATAAAATTGCATAAATGCCTGCCTATGGGCGCCGGACTGGGTGGCGGCAGTTCGGATGCGGCTACTGTGCTGGTAGCCTTGAATCATCTCTGGCAGTTGGGTCTGGGTGTTCAGGAACTGGCGGCTCTGGGGTTGCGGCTGGGTGCGGATGTGCCCTTATTTGTGTTTGGTTATTCTTCCTGGGCTGAAGGTGTGGGAGAAAAACTGCAGCCTATGAAACTGCCTGCCGCCTGGTATCTGGTGCTCACTCCGGCTGTTCAGGTGTCAACACAGACAATTTTTGCAGCTGAAGATTTGACACGGAACTCAAGCCCCATCAAAATACGCGACTTCCTGGACGGTTATGAGCAAAATGACTGTCAGGCAAGTGTTGTATCGCGCTATCCACAAGTGGCTGATGCGTTACAATGGCTTTCGCAGCATGCGCCGGCCCGCTTAACGGGTACTGGCAGTAGTGTGTTTGCCGCGTTTGCCGAACGGCAACAGGCCGAGCAGCTATTAGCTGAATTGCCGGAGCATTGGCAGGCTTTTGTTGCAAGGGGCGTTAATCGCTCACCATTGTTGCGCTTTCTGGAGCGCGTTTGAAGAAATTGGGGTGTCGCCAAGCGGTAAGGCACAGGGTTTTGATCTCTGCATACCCAGGTTCGAATCCTGGCACCCCAGCCATTTTTAGAGTGTTTGAAGCCTTGCTGGCTT
>JAHXHF010000057.1 GCA_025656895.1 gamma proteobacterium symbiont of Bathyaustriella thionipta | reverse complement strand
CGGGGCAGCGCCGTCCTGCTGCAAGTGAAACGATGTGTGCAACTTAAATTAACGGATATTTTGTCTTGACTCAGGGGTCCACTTTACTGGGCGGCATGACACAGGCTTTTGTGGTGGCGTTGTTGAATATTCTACCGGCCTTTGTGTTGTGCGGCATGCTGATTTTACGCTATTTGCAGCATGTTTCCTGGTGGCGCAAATTGCTCGCCTTTGTTTCCCTGCTGGTTTATCTGGCCTGGGTGGGGCTGTTCAACCTGGGGGTGGCGCATTTTCGTGATCTGTTGGGCAGTGATCCGCAACAGGCGGTGGAACTGGTGTTGCAGCAAATGCAAAGCCAGCCCTTTGTGCTGGCCAATATTGATTCCTGGCTGCTGTTTATGATGGGTATTCTGTTCACCGCCATTGCCGCCTATGATGGCTTTAAAAGTGATGATGCCTATCCGGGTTATGGTCGCAGACAACGCCGCATGTATGATATTCAGGATCATTATGATGCTGAATGCGCACGTCTGGCAGAGCAGGTGGCGGCCATACGCAGTGAGTTTCTGGATGAGCTGGAACAACTGGCCGCGCGTATTCGCCAGACCTATCCGCATTTGTGCCATCTGGTTGAGGAAAAGCAGGCATTGATCGCACGCCACCAACATTGTGTAGAAGATTTACAGACAGCGGCCGATGCCTTGATACACCGCTATCGGCAGCAAAACCGCTTGCATCGCAAAACACCCGCGCCGCTTTATTTTGAGCAGCCCTGGCTGAATTCAAGAGAATTTGCGCTACTGAACCCGCAGAATGAAAGCGGCTATGTGCGGCGGCAGAAGCAGTTTTATGAATCTTTTTCGCAATTGCGTGAAAAAACAGCCAATCAGATTGAACAGATTTATGATGAGTTTTTTGTTCAGTTACAATCGCTGGAGCCGTCTTTACGCCCGCTGCCACGAACCCCGGGTGAAGTGTAAGCATGTCTTATTATCGTTCGCGTCGTGCCGGCAGCCGCAAACAACAACGCTGGGGGCTGCTGATTCTGGCGCTGGTGGCCCTGGGTGTGGTGGCCATCTTTACGATTCGCTGGCTGCTGCAAAGTCAGCAAGTGACCCTGGATGAAAAAACACTTTGCCCGCTACAGGGCAGCCCGCAATATGTGGCAGTTATTTTTGATAAAACCGATGTTTATAATGCCACTCAACAACAATTTTTAAGACGTTATTTTTCCCGTTTTACAAAAGAATTACCGCAGGGTGCGCGTGTTGCTTTGTATGTGATTGATAACCGCCAGCAGATTGATTTCAAGCCGGATCTGCTCATTTGCAATCCGGGCAGTGGCCAACAGGCGAATGCCTTGTATGAAAATCCGGCCCTGTTACAAAAGCGCTGGCAGCAACGCTTTCAACAACCTCTGGATGCAGCGATAAAATCTTCCATGCAACCGGCCAGCGCCAAAGCCTCGCCCATCTTTGAGATATTACAAAAAGTGGCGCTGAGCGCCTTTCCTGATAGTAAACAAGCCGGCCAGCGGCGCATTATTCTTGTATCCGACATGTTGCAACATACATCGCAATGGTCGCATTATCGTGGACAAATGGATTTTAAAGCTTTGCAGAAAACACCCTATTACCACAAATTACAAACCGACCTGCAAGGCGCGCAAGTGGAAATTCTGTATGTGCGCCGTGATGGCGCGGAAGCCTTGCAGAACAAGCGGCATGCTTTTTTCTGGTCGGATTATATTGATTCGATCAACGGTAAAGTGACTGTGATCCAGCGAATTGATGGATAGCCTTCAGACACAGGCCCCGGCTGCGTTAAATCTGCGCAGCTTTTTTATCCTGGCCCTGTTGCTGGGGGCGGCCGCTATTGTGGGTGGTCAGCTATCCGGCTACCGGCTTTTGTCGGTGATAGCCCCCATTGCCATCATGCTGCTGTACGTGGCACTGGGCTATTTTCGTGGCTCGGCTGAACCCATACGGGACCAGTTTG
>JAHXHF010000288.1 GCA_025656895.1 gamma proteobacterium symbiont of Bathyaustriella thionipta | reverse complement strand
CACGGGAAAAAGATTTTGTTTCACTGCTTTTGCGTATGGTGGCTTGATGGCTGACTGTCAGGTTGATTTGGATTTCAGTGAAACTTCAGAATGCATTTGATTACCACGAATAAAAAATCATCATGCAAAAAGATAGTAAAATATATATTGCTGGCCACAGTGGGTTAGTCGGCTCGGCCATAATGCGGCAATTGAAGCAAATGGGTTTTTCCAATTTGCTTACGCATACTCATTCAGAGCTGAATTTAATCAATCAGCAACAGGTTGAGAGCTTTTTCAAGGATGAACAGCCCGATTTTGTTTTTTTAGCAGCTGCCAAAGTGGGAGGTATCCAGGCAAATAATACCTATCCAGCCGATTTTATCTATCAGAATCTGATGATTGAGGCGAACATTATCCATGCTGCCAGTCAGAATCACGTGCAGCAGCTATTATTCCTGGGAAGCTCTTGTATCTACCCGAAAGCGGCCACTCAACCTATACATGAACAAGCTCTTTTAACGTCCGTTCTTGAGGCAACCAATGAGCCTTATGCCCTGGCTAAAATAGCAGGTATCAAGCTGTGCGAGTCCTACAACCGTCAATTTCATACAGATTTCAGATCAGTTATGCCAACTAACCTCTACGGCCCGGGAGATAACTTTCATGCACAAAATTCACATGTTATTCCTGCTCTGATCAGGCGTTTTCATGAAGCCCGCTTAAATCAGGAAAAGCAGGTTAAGGTCTGGGGTAGCGGTAAACCAAGGCGTGAATTTCTGCATGTTGATGATATGGCAGCAGCCTGTATTCATGTGATGACCTTGGCCAAGATTGTTATTGATAATGCCACTGAGCCTATGTTGTCACACATTAATATTGGCACAGGTCTGGATTGTTCAATTATGGAACTGGCCGATATTATTCGTGATGTGACGGGTTTTGAAGGCAAAATAGTCTTCGATGAAAATAAACCGGATGGAACCCTTCAGAAATTATTAGATGTGTCTTTATTGTCATCACTAGGCTGGCATTCTTCAGTGACCTTGCGCGAAGGTCTGCTAAAAACTTATGAATGGTTTCTGGAACATGAAAACAGCTATCGCGAATAGCATGAGAATTTCCGGGACTTCTGTATGTTGGTGGAAACAAAGCGTTTTTCATTAATGTAAGATAATGATTTTTTTTGAAGACAGATGCCTGTAAATCAGGCGAAAAACACATCTCACCTTAAGGCATAGCCATGCAAAGCGGGGCGAATCATGAATATGGCGCTATCTTTATTCTTTGCTTAAGGATTGGCGATATCCTGGTTGCGCTTCTGTCGGGTTGGCTGGCTTATGCGCTTTATCTTGGCTCGGCTCATGTCTGGACACCGCTATACAGCTATGCATTCATTCTGGTTGTTCTTCTTGTTGTTATCATCTTTTCATATTTTTCGCTTTATCAAAGCGGGCCGGGGCTGCTTTTCTCCAAACAACTAAAAAAGCTTTTCGTTGCCTGGTCTTTTGTATTTATATTTTTAACTATTTTTGCATTTATTACCAAAACAGGCGCGGCTTATTCCCGTTTATGGCTGGGGTTGTGGTTTGGCTTGGGATTTATCGGGTTATTGCTGTTTCGAGCCGGAATGAAGTGGATCCTGAATTTTGTTCTTAAAAAAGGGCTGGATTCCAGCCGGATACTGCTGGTGGGTGATGCCGAATTAAGTGAGGAGCTTATCCGTCATTTCAGGACTGTGCCCGAGGCTGGCATTTCGCTGCTGGGTTTCTTTTCACTGCAGGAAAAAGACAGATTTTGTGAGTCTGAAAATGTCCCTTTACTTGGGCATGTGAAACAACTGGCAGATTTCCTGTCTTCTCATTCAGTGGATCATGTCTGGATTGTTTTGCCCTTTTCACAAGGGGCTGCATTAGGTAACCGGTCATTCTAGAGCGTTATTCCCCACCCTTTGATTTTATCCTATCTTACCTGTGACATTGAATTCACAGGAGAAGACAGCATG
>JAHXHF010000257.1 GCA_025656895.1 gamma proteobacterium symbiont of Bathyaustriella thionipta | reverse complement strand
ACCATCCATTCCGCCGCAAAACGCAAAAAACATAAAAAAAGTCTGAAACAGAAAAGTTCTGATGAAGAGACTACGGATACAGAATTTGATAACCTTTGGTCACAGCTTTAATCTATAAGGCTGTCAGCACCCAAATTCAAGTAAGCACCTGGTATGCTGCGGATGACCGAATGGCTGTTGGAATTGTGACCCTGGACTCACAGTAAGCAGCCTGATAATGATACAGTTACGCCCTTACAATAGTGGTTACCCGGCTTGTTTCTAGCCGGCAAACTTTTAAAATAATAAAGAGTTTACTTGGAAAAACACATAATATGGTTGCTTTAGCCGGTATTGCCTCACCCATGAATCATGTTGCATCACATCCTGAAGGCGCTCTAAATCTTCTCATTATTGAGAAATCACCCAACACAGCCGAGCGTCTGGCCAATGTCCTGCGAAATGCAGGAGTCGCCGTACATATGGTGCAGGCCATCAATGAAGCCGAGTGTCGCGAGGCCTGGCAAGCGGAGGCACCGGATATTATTTTATTTGCTCACCCCCACAGCAAACTTGATTTCAGTCGTCTCATGCAACTGCATGATCAACAAAGCAGTGATGCGCCTGTCATTGTTATTTCCAACGACCCGCAATTACCTGAATTAATCAGTGCGCTGGAAGAAGGCGCACATGATGTTGTGTATAGCGAAAATAACCAGCATCTGGCGCTGGCGGTAGCCCGCAGCCAGGAAAGCCTGTATCTGCATCGTCAACTGGCGCGCACTCATGACAAGCTGGCAGAAGCCGAAGATCGCTGTAACTCGTTAATCGACAGCTCCAGAGATGCGATTGCCTTCGCTCATGAAGGCATGCACATGTACGCCAATCGCGTTTATCTGGAAATGTTTGGCTTTGTTGATCAGGAAGATATAGAAGGCCTGCCTCTACTGGATATGATCGCACCGGAACGGCACGCAGAAATCAAAAAATTCCTGCGCACCTTCGGCAACAGTGACGACAAATACGCCGAACTGGAAACGGTCTGCCTGGGTTCAGATGGCAAACCTTTTGATGCCAAACTGGAATTCTCGCCGGTAAGCTATGATGGTGAAGCCTGCACCCAGCTTCTCATCCGGGATCAATCCCAATCCAAGGATCTGGAGCAGAAATTACAGGAAATCAGCAATATTGATGTAGAAACCGGTCTGTTTAACCGCCAGTATCTATCCCAACAGATGGAAACCGGGCTGGAGAATGGCAACTACAAAACCTTGCTCTACATCAACCTGGAAAACTACGAAGAAATACGCGCCAGTGCCGGCCTCTCTGCCTGCGATAAAATCATGAAAGAACTGGCCGACATCACCCAAAGTAGCTGTGCCGATGACAGCCTGGGCGGGCGCTTCAATGAACACACCATTGCTATTCTGAGCCGCTCGGACAACAGTGAAAATATTGAAGCCGCCGCAGCCAGATTCTGTGAAACCGTTGAATCTCACAGCTTCGATTCGGTGGAACAACTGGTTAATCCGGTCTGTCGCATTGGTATTGCCTACAGCAGTCAGGCCAAACATGACGCCCAGGATCTTGTTCACCAGGCTTATCAGGCTTGTGAGCTGGCTTCGGAACAACAAAGCTGCTTCGCCAGTTATGACCCGTCTCATGACCTGCCCAGCGCATCCGATGCCAAGGGTGAAGACAGCGATGTGGTGAAACTGATTGACTACGCGCTGGAACATGATCATTTTCGACTGGTTTTTCAGCCCATAGTCAGCCTGCAGGGTGACAGTCGGGAAAATTATGCGGTTCTACTGCGCCTGCTGGATGCCAATAATGAAGAAATGCGCCCGGCTGATTTTTTCCCGCAGGCTGAAGCCGCCGGCCTGATGGCAAAGATTGACCGCTGGGTAATCAGAAACGCCATTAAAGAACTTTCCAAACAACGCGCCCAGGGTCGCAAGACTAAATTCTTTAATTCACTGACCGGTGCTACACTGGAAGAAGATAA
>JAHXHF010000381.1 GCA_025656895.1 gamma proteobacterium symbiont of Bathyaustriella thionipta | reverse complement strand
CATGAACAAACTGGATCTGGCCGAACGCCAGGTCTTGCAAAATGCCCAGGATATGCAACAACTGCTGGATGAAAACCTGTTGTGGGTGCGCAGCTCGCAAAAACTCTCTTTGGCGGCTCTCGAAAATTTCAGGGAAGAGCTCGACCTGTTAAGTAAGCCGCAGCCCTGGAGCGAAGCTGCAAACATTATTTTCAGCTGGCGCGCTGAAAGTTCTGTCGCACTTCTTGTCGCTTTACTGGCTGTCCTGATATGGATTTCCAGCGCCTGGATAAAACGGGGCCTGGCTGCAGCCGCGTACCAGTCTCAACACGAGCAGGCGCAAAGTATCCGTCCTTCACTTACTGCATTACTGCTAACCCTGATACGCGCATTACCGTTCCCGATATTGCTGATGGCCTTCAGTCTGCAACTGGCTAATCTGGAACTGGACAGAATCATCGCCAACAATCTGCATCAATTAACGCTGACTTTGGCACCACTGGCATTCGGTTTACTGCTGTTCAAACATTTGTGTGACCAGAATGGTCTGGCCAGAGTCCATTTCAGCTGGTCCGAAAACAGTATTGCGCGCCTGACCCGGGCTACACGCTGGCTGCTCCTGCTCGCCTTACCGCTTGGCATAGTATCCAGCCTAGCCTTTGAAGTGGAATATTTTGCCAATAATCAAAATAACCTGATTCCAAAAACAGCTTTGTTAGGCGCTTTAATCACATTAGCTTATACCCTTTGGTATCTGTTCAATCCCCGCAAAGGCGTGCTGCGAAGCTACGCCATGCTACACCCCGATCACTCGCTGAACCGCAGTCATTATGTCTGGTTCGGCTTGCTTATGCTGTATCAGGCAGCACTCATCGTACTGGTTGTGCTGGGTTATAACTACACCGCCGGTATCTTTGCCCGTTATCTGGTACAAACCCTGCTTTTGTTCGGCCTGATTACGCTGATGTACCATCTGGCCATACGCTGGCTGCGCATCATGCGCTACCGCCTGGCGATGCAAGCCTGGCAGGAAAAGCAGGCCGCAAAGCAGGAAGCGCCGACCAGCGCCGATAGTGACAGCAGTGGCGACATTGCCGCACTGGAAGAGCAGTCCATTGATTTGGGCAGTCTCAATGAGCAAACCCGAAAATTGATCAAATTATTGCTGGCCCTGCTGACGACACTGGGATTATGGCTCATCTGGTCGTCCGTTTTACCCGCTCTGAATATACTCGATGACGTCAGCCTGTGGCATCACATGAGAGTAGTAAACGGCGAGGAAAAACTGGTTCCGGTCACACTGGTCGATTTATTCATGTCCATCGCGGTCATTGCCATTACCGTCTTTGCCGCCAAAAACCTGCCCATGCTGCTTGAAGCGCTGCTGCTGCAACGCTTTTCCCTGTCATCCGGCAGCCGCTATGCCACCACCAACCTGGTCACCTACTCCATTGCCGGTATTGGCATTGTGCTGGCTTTTACCTCGCTGGGACTTAGCTGGTCATCCATTCAATGGCTGGTAGCCGCTTTGGGTGTAGGTATCGGCTTCGGCCTGCAAGAGATTGTGGCCAATTTTATCTGCGGCATTATTATTCTGTTTGAACGGCCTATTCGCGTGGGTGATGTGGTATCCGTCGGCAATGTGGATGGTATTGTTACCAAAATACGCATTCGTGCCACCACCATTCGTAACTGGGACCGACAGGAATTACTGGTGCCCAACAAGGAATTTATTACCCAGCAATTATTGAACTGGACACTTTCCGACCAGACCACCCGTCTGCTGGTGCCGGTGGGTGTTGCTTATGGCAGTGATGTTCGCCTGGCTTCCGAGCTGATGCTGAAGGCCGCCAAACAACACCCACGCGTCCTGGACGACCCCAAGGCCACCGTATTTTTTGAAACCTTTGGAGATAACACCCTGAATCTGCAAATGCGTTGTTTCATCGTAACTACTCACCCCCTACCAGATCGAACTCACCTGCCAGGGCCATCTGAATAGCGATCAGCGGATTGTATCCTTTGTTCGCCATCGTT
>JAHXHF010000352.1 GCA_025656895.1 gamma proteobacterium symbiont of Bathyaustriella thionipta | reverse complement strand
TGGCCAAAAATGCAGGCAATTGACTGAATTCGACGGCGGGCGGGGTCATAGCCCCTCGAAAATAGCGAGTTTTCTGCCGGACACTAGTTACGACTGCATCAGGATAATACAGGAATACACAACCAACTGCCTAACACTCTAACATCCTACTCTTATACTTGAATCCAGCCATAATTTTCTTTATTCCGGAATTCGCATCATAAGTGCATACCCTCTGCCTGGGTCCGGCCACAATATGCCCTGTTTTATGCTGATCAAGGCCAAAACTCAGAGTTACCATACCCGGCTACCAAACCGCAGGTAGAGGCCACTATGAGCTACAAAGACCTTAGCCTTGAAGAAAGACATAATATCGAAATAGAAGTGAATACTCCACCGGCTATAGCCGATAGCCGGGGAGTTACGACCCCCTATTTGCGACTCTAAAAAACTTGTCCGGCAAACCCTATATTCCCCGGCAATCCCCCGGGCGATGGTTTATGAATAGTTTTTCACTATCTCCATAGCAGTATGCTTGATGTCATCTCTCAGGGACTGCGGCTGTAGTACCTTTACTCGCTGCCCCAGACCCAATAACCACCACTTCAACTCCACTGTTTCATGTATCGTGGCGGTGACCATCCATCCGTCTTCAACCGCTTCCACCAGCTGTTCCTCGCTCAGGCGTGTTTCAAGCACATGGTTGGCCGCATCACTCCGAAACCAGGCCTTGAAACTGATTTCCTGACCACTTAGAGGAAAGGCAATCTCGGATTGAATGAAGCTATCCAGATCAAACTGATTAGAGACCGTTGAGCCGACATCAAGAATCTTTACCGCCTGTATCCGGTGAAGCGGCTATCGTCTGGTTTTCTGGTCACCGTCCATTCCACCCACCAGTTCAACGATTGAATCCCGGTGCAACAGAGCATAGGGATTAAGCGTATATTTTTTTGCCCGGCCTGTTTTACTGGAAGCAGCTTTATAGGTGATTTCAATCTGCTTTTCGTCGTAAAGTGCTTCAGACACACGATCCAGCACACCTTTCCTGATGGGTGCCGGAATCAACCGCAGGGAACGAGGGACAACGCGGATTTTATCCAGCCATCTTCTGGTTTTCTGTTCACTTTTTTTCTTCAGGATTTTTTCCGCTGCTTCAAAATTGGGTCTCAAATAATTGAGGCTTTCTGCCGTTAGCAAGGGCCACAGTAATTCCTTGACCAAGTGAAAGGTCAAAGCCGTATGGCGCCCCATTTTGGGGATGCCGATCGCTTCATTGCCATACCAGGACCATTGATAAGGCTTGCTTTCCTCATCACAGGATAGGGGGAAGCCGCCCTTTTCAGTATCCTGCAAAGCACGCAGGTCCCGCTCTATATTGCGCTTGATGACGCTTATGCCAAAATCTCTTTCCAGCCAGGTCTGTATCTCATTGACGGTTATGCCTCCCTCCCCCTCCCTCGGCAGCATCTGCAGGATGCGCAATTTTCGGATCAATGCGTCTGACATCAGGAACCTCTTTCGCTTGCTTTGTATCTTATATTGATTGTGCTACTTATTCTGTCGCACCTGTCCAATATATACCAACTCGAACGCAACCACTCCGTTCAATGCCTGCGGCTACCAGCAATCATTCAGCCGCAAATATTTCATGCTTTGCGACATAATTTGTCGTAGTTATCCGTATACTACTGATCGCCCACCCACTTTCCCTTACCCTTCTTGGGTGTGGCATACACTTCTTACCCAGGAGAAACCACTTTTATGTCTGTAAAAATGAAAACACCTCTGAACAGATTGAATGAAGATTCTTCCCATGAAATGGCGGGGCTTTGGGCACTCAGAGTCCTGATCAATTTCAATGGTATTGCAAGGTTAACCCCTTACAATATGACTGCGGACGCAGATATGCTGAAAACGATCGGCCTGGAACACCTGTTAGATACAGATATTACTCAACGACTATGCACTAAAGTGCATAGGTTGCTGGGATTGGACTGAAAGTCCCATGTCATTCAAGGATCATATTACTATTATCTTTAT
>JAHXHF010000277.1 GCA_025656895.1 gamma proteobacterium symbiont of Bathyaustriella thionipta | reverse complement strand
AATCCTGTCAATGAAAACCAGCAAGGGGCTGACATGAAACTTGCTGCTTAAATGAAGCATTTAGGCGAAAAGTATGTTGACACCTACCGAGAGGCGCGCTGAAGCACCCAGACCAGCTCACAGAGCACGACCTGGGCGATGTGTCCGGGAGATGCCTTGCTACAGGATTGTTCGATAATGCGGCTGGCGCGTTGCGCCTGTTGCGGTTCATCCTGGGTGATGTAACGAACCAGAATATTGGTATCCAGACCAATCATTTATTTGTCATGCCGTCGGCTATGGCCTGATCCATCTGTTCCAGCGATACGCTGTGAGCAGGTTTGGGCAACATGCCTTTAAGATTTTTTACCGAGGCCAAATGTGGCATTAAGCGTACGACATTATTCTTTTCCAGAATGAATTCGATTCGATCACCGGCAGACAGATGCAGTTGATCCCGTAACGCCTTAGGCAAGGTAATTTGTCCTTTTGATGTAATGGTGGCTTGCATATCGACCTCCTTACTAAATTACAATTTCTTACTTGCAACTAACTGTAAGGCAGACAGAATGATTCGTCAACAGGTCTAAGCGTGATGATAAAGCTGATACTGCAGTTCCCGGAACGCCTTTAGCACATGGCTTGCGCTACCGCCGAAAGCCCGGGAGGCATCACGGGTGGTTCCCAATCCTGACATTTTTATCAGGCCGGGCAAGCGCTCTCTGGCCAGTTCCGGGACGCCGGTTTCTTCATAACGATTCAATACGAAGTGCAGAAAGTCACGCGCGGGTTGTTGTTCAAATTGATTGAAGAAGGCGTGGTTATTCCGTGTTGTTTCAGCCCGTATTCGTCGGGTTTCCATGGGCTGTTCAAAAGCCAGGAAGGCCAGCAGGTCAAACAGGTCACAGGCCTCGGCCTCAAACATGCGCCGCAGGGTGGCTATCTGTTCGGCATCAAAACCTGTCCGGGCCAGTTGCTGAATGAGGGCTTCCCGCTTGTCGGGGTCTGACCAGGTTTCGCGTAGCTCTTCGGCTGAAGAGAACAGCCCCGGTAACTTGAACATCAGGCGTTCTACAAACTGTTGCGCAGACAAGGGGCGGCCTTTTTCATCAATGTAGCGAATTTCCACATCAATCACTTTCAGTTCGCGGGAATCACTGAGTTTGACGGTGAGCTTTTGTTTTGGCTCATCATCGCCACCTTCACCTGTGTTGCCCATGTCATCGCCCCCCGTTGTTTCTCCTCCATAGGGTGGAGATGGCGGCTCAGTTACAGGCGTATCAATAACTACAGGATCTCCATCCCATTCCTTGTCATAAAACCTGTTGGTGGCACCACGAAAATCGACAATGGTGAAATAATCTTTACCCTCAAATACGCGTGTTCCACGACCGATAATCTGTTTGAACTCGACCATGGAACCAATAGAACGATCCAGCACAATATTGCGTACATTGCGGGCATCGACACCGGTGGTGAGCATTTGTGATGAGGTCAGTATGGTGGGTATATCTTTGTCGTTATCCTGGAAGCGTTCCAGTAACTTACGCCCTGCTTTTCCCTCATCACTGGTGATACGAACGCAGTAATAGGGATCGGCAACCGTTTTGTGCCGGTTGATCATATCCCGCATGGTCAAAGCATGATTCTGGTTGGTGCAGAATATAATGGTTTTTTCCAGCGGGTTGATGTTTTCCAGAATGGCTTGGGCGACCAGCTCGGTGCGTTCATCAACGATGATTTTGTTGTCAAAATCCTGTGTTTCGTAAACATCCTGATTTGATTCGCCTTCGATGATGTGGTCATCTCCGGTCAGTACCAGTTCATCAAGATTAGTGCGGATGCGCTTCACCCGGTAAGGGGTAAGAAAGCCATCGTTGATACCGTCTTTCAGCGAGTATTCATAAACCGGCTGGCCGAAGTAGTTGTAGGTATCAATATTATCAGTACGCTTGGGGGTGGCGGTAAGGCCGACATGCACGGCAGAAGAGAAGTGTTCAAGAATGGCACGCCATGAACCTTCATTATTGGCTGCACCACGGT
>JAHXHF010000164.1 GCA_025656895.1 gamma proteobacterium symbiont of Bathyaustriella thionipta | reverse complement strand
GCCAAAAATGCAGGCAATTGACTGAATTCGACGGCGGGCGGGGTCATAGCCCCTCGAAAATAGCGAGTTTTCTGCCGGACACTAATTAACATTCCAGCCAAAAAGTAACCGGGCCATCATTCACCAGGCTGACCTGCATGTCTGCAGCGAACTGGCCTGCGGCCACCGGCTGGTACTGTTGCCGAGCCTGCTGCAACAAATAGTCAAACAGCCGGCATCCCAGCTCAGGACTGGCGGCACTTTGAAAGCCGGCTCTCATACCTTTGCGGGTGTCGGCGGCAAGGGTGAACTGCGGCACTAATAACAGGCCGCCCCGCACATCGATGAGGCTCTGATTCATGCGCCCACGGTCATCTTCGAATACCCGATAACCGAGTAAACGTTGCAACAAACGATCCGCCCGGGCTTCATCGTCTGCCGGCTGCACCGCGATCAGAACCAGCAAGCCACGTGCTATTTGTGCGCACATCTGCCCGTCTATATGCACAGAAGCCCGGCTGACACGCTGCAGCAGGCCAATCATGCCAGCAATTCGGCAAAGCGGTCCGTGGCTTCGATTAAGGCATCGGCAATACCCGGCTCAGCCGCCGAATGTCCGGCATCATCGATAATCTGCAACCTGGCATCCGGCCAGGCCTGTGCCAGTTGCCAGGCCGATTCCAGCGGGCAGATCATATCGTAACGGCCTTGCACGATAATGCCCGGAATGCCTTTCAGCTTATTCGTTTCATGCAATAACTGTCCGGCCTGCAGAAACGCATCGTGCATAAAATAATGACATTCAATGCGCGCCAGACTGAGCGCCACATGCGTATCGGAGAAAAAATCCACCGTTTTGGCGCTCGGTAGCAGGGTGGCCGTTCGGCCTTCCCACACCGACCAGGCTTTGGCCGCCGCCATACGCGCCAGTTCATCCTGGCCGGTGAGTCTTTTGTAATAAGCCTTGAGCAAATCATCCTGCTCGGCCGCAGGTATGGGAGCCAGAAAATCCTGCCAGTAATCGGGGAAAATACGATCTGCACCACGCTGGTAAAACCATTCAATTTCCTGCTGCCGGCACATAAAAATGCCGCGCAGAATCAGGCCGGATACCGACTCGGGATGTGTTTGCGCGTAAGCCAGCCCCAGTGTGGAACCCCAGGAACCACCAAAAACCAGCCATTTTTCAATATCCAGCTCCTTGCGAATACGCTGCATGTCCTGCACAAGATGCTGCGTGCTGTTATCAACCAGGCTGGCATGTGGCGTGGAGCGCCCGGCGCCGCGCTGATCGAAAAGAATAATGCGGTATTTGTCCGGGTCAAAAAAACTGCGATGCCAGGCCTCGCAACCCGCACCCGGGCCGCCGTGCAGAAAAACCACGGGGATACCCTCAGGGTTGCCGCATTGTTCCACATACAGGCGGTGCAGACCGTCAACTGCAATATGATCCGACCAGTAAGGATGAATCGAAGGATAGAGTGAACGCATGATGACCCCTGCCTGAAAAATTAGCCTGATGTTGCCACACATGAAAAGTGCTAAACAAGCAAAATCGGACAATAATCATGCTTACGCTGGAAAATGTAGGAAAATGCTTACAGGCTTTGCACGTTTCTCCTACATCCAGATCAAGCCAATACAGGCATAGTTAAGCCGTCGTTTGTAAGGACACATACGCCAAGGACAAAGCGCGCAAGGACGACCTCTAACCGCTTAGAGATTGATACAAACCCCACAGTATGGATACTGGCGGGGTTTTCTTTTTTGTAGCCCCATCTTCCTGGGCAGCCAGTTATTTTCATCCGCATAAACCGCCTCAACGCCTTTCCTGCCGGCGGCCGCAACCAATGTCAGATATTCCGCCGCCGAAGAGCGCACAATGGACGTCCTGAATTCGTATAATAAGTGCATAACCTCTGACGCTGTCTGAGCATTGTATGCCCTGTAATAAGACAACTGAAGTTTCACTGTTTTTTTAAGAATCTTGTTTGGCAAAAACCATTCATAAGCATGCTCATGCTACCGATAGAAATAACTTATAAAT
>JAHXHF010000055.1 GCA_025656895.1 gamma proteobacterium symbiont of Bathyaustriella thionipta | reverse complement strand
TACTGACCTAAGAATTCTGGCAAACTGATGCCTTTTTGGAATTGGACTGCGTTTTTAGCCATTTTCTTTCTCCCATCAAGTTGATGGGAGTATTATCCTACAGGTGGTGGCTCAGTAGCTGAGCCTTAGGGGTAATCAGGTAACATTTTGTAATTCACTCTGTTGAGCGGCATTGATTTTGTCAGTAGCCGGATAGGCTGCCATCAGCCTGGCGGCCTCTATGCGTACCGAGCGCACCTCATCCCAAACCAGAGGAAATGCCAAGATATGTTGTTGCACAGGCAGACTCTGGATAGCATCCAACGCCCCCAGCCGGATCAGAGCGTCATTATCATTCAAAGTTTGTTGTAACGGCATCAGACGGGCTTGATCCAGACCGCCGTTAAACTCTGATAAAGCGGTGGCACGGGCGATGGCCGGCTGATTTTTGTTCATAGCCAGTTTCAACAGTAATTGTTCAGCAGACAAATTGTCTGCACGCGCAGCGGCCAGGGCCGGTGCAAATTGCTGGTGGCCTTGTGGTGGCTGGCCATACCAGTTATTGACCTGTTGTGCCGCCCACAATGCTGTTTTGTCACGATGACATTGATTGCAGGCATTGGGTGTGCCCAAACGCATAGATGAAGCGGGACGGGGTATGCGAAAGGCATGATCATGACGACGATCTACACCCATGAAGGTGGTGGCTGGCATATGACATTCAATGCAGGACGATCCCTCGGAAGCTGTTTTGTGAAAGTGATGGCTGCTTGTCGCATAATGGTCTTTACTGTGGCACTGATAACAGACCTGTTCAGCCGGTAGTTTCAGTGTGGCTTTGTGCGGGTCATGGCAATCAGAACAAGTTACTCCTTGTTGAAACATTTTGCTTTGCTGGAAGGATCCCCACACATAGACTTCATCACGCATCTGGCCGTCAGCATAGTAAAGCCCTTCTGTCAGCAGTGACGGGTGGTAGGCATTCATAAATGGCTGACCGGGAATAAAATCATCGCTGAGTTGGCTGCGGCGGCTATGGCAACGTGCGCACACCTGAATTTCATGATGTAAATTATTCGGCTGAGAGCGCCGTGGTTTGCCCGTTTTTGGGTCTTGTATCCAGTGAATATTCTTGCGTTCATTGAGACTGGCAGACAGTCCTTTGTTTTGAATTTTGTATTCCTTTCCGGCTGCAATGTTGTCGGCCCATTTTTTGTGCTCTGATCCGGGGCCATGACAGGCTTCACAACTCACATCTATTTCTGACCAACGGGTGTTGTAACGGTTTTCCCGAGCATTGAAGTTTTTTATTAAGTGGGTTGAATGACAATCGGCGCACATGTAGTTCCAGTTCAAATTTGGACCGGTCCAATGCAGGATATCATCATGTGTTACCTTGTCATCAGGATGCAGATGAAACCAGCGTTGACCGCCAGCTTGTTGAGGGCGGCTGTCCCAGGCAATATCCAGCACCTGTAGACGGCCTTTAGGGAATTTGATCAGATATTGCTGTAAAGGGTTGACGCCAAAGGTGTAGGCTATTTTATAGTCGTGCAATTTGCCGTCCGGGCCATCGGTTGACACCCAGTAATCTTTGCCCTTACGGAAAAAACGGCTTTTAACACCAAACTGCTCGAACTGCTGGTTATTAAAATCACCCAAAACAGTGCTTTCATTGGCCTCCTGCATGGCCAGGTCATGAGGAGAACCCTGCCAGGCTTTGGCTTGTTTTGCATGGCAAGACTCACAGGTGGCAGCGCCTATGTATTCAGCGGGTCTGACAGTATCGCTGAACAAGATAAACATCAGAGCGACGATAGCGGTCAGCAACGCATGGAATGGCTGAGTCGTTTTTAGGCGGCAATCAGTGTGAGGGTAAAGCAAAAATATACTCCTGTTATGAATCGATAGTATAATGACCCTGGTCGATAATGATACAGAACTAATGAACGATATTGGAGATTGATGAATGTCCTGAATTCGTATAATAAGTGCATAACCTCTGACGCTGTCTGAGCATTGTATGCCCTGTAATAAGACAAGACTCAGGGTTACAATGCAAG
>JAHXHF010000065.1 GCA_025656895.1 gamma proteobacterium symbiont of Bathyaustriella thionipta | reverse complement strand
AATCCTGTCAATGAAAACCAGCAAGGGGCTGACATGAAACTTGCTGCTTAAATGAAGCATTTAGGCGAAAAGTATGTTGACACCTACCGCCTGTGATGTGACCAGGTGAACCGCCACCTCGTCTTCTTGCGACTTGTATTTAACGATGGTCTCTAGCAGTTCCATCAAATTACGAATCTGGTAGAACAGCCTTATATATGGATCAGTAAGGGTGATACGGCTGGCCCCCTTAAGATAAGAGCCAAAAAGCATGTCATATGAAATACCGCGCTGGTTTTCCTGGTAGGTAACATGCTTCTCTTCAGGAGAAGCCTCGGCTGAATCATCCTTCGCCGCCGTACCCTGCCTGGAAGTCTGTTCTTCCGTGTTCTGTATAGCATCCTCATCTTCACCTTCACCTAATGTCTTGTGGTAATAATGGCGGTATTCTTCCTCCTCAAGAGTGCGCACGTTATAGGTATTCCCGGACTTGTCTTCATAGGCAAAACAGACGTCAGTATAGGTTGTATCAATGCGCATCAATTGATCCTTGACGCGCTTGCGTCCTTCAATTGCCACCTTGAGAATCTCTTCAATCTCATCTGAAGATGCCTCACCATGCGGATACAGGATCTTAATCAGTCCGGATGCTGTCTTGTGAATCCCGTCCCGGTCACGCGTTGAAATATCTGAAACCAGCGAGAAATACTCCTGATAGCGATCCGAGTAGTCATGATCACGAAGTGACCGCAGGATCTCGGCCAGGTAGTCCACTACAAATCCATAGCCATTGGAGAACATCTCTCCCCGGATAATATCCACCTCCCAGCCCGGGATATAAAAATGGATACGATCAAGGAAAGCCGAGTCATGATACTGTTCAGGCAATTCATCAAAAAGGTCAGCATGTTTCAGCATATAAGGCACGGTATGCTGCGTATTTCCGACAAAAACCATGGATGCCTCGGCCCCCAGTGTTTCTATACCTCTGGAAAAGGACTTGTTAGCCATGTAGTTTTTCATAATATCCACAAGAGCTTGATTGGCTTTTTTCTTCTTGCCGGCAAATTCATCAAAAGCAACAACATCCCAATACCCAACCAGCCCGATCTTACCGGATGCATTGTTCACGAATAGCTTGGGAACAGTAACCTCACCTCCAGATATCAGAATGCCGTGAGGAGAGAATTCCGAATAGATATGTGACTTGCCGGTTCCCTTGGACCCAAGCTCTATGAGGTTGTAATTACGTTCACAGAATGGAATAAGGCGGATAAGCTGAATTATTTTGCTGCGCCGCCCCAGTAATTCCGGATTAAGACCGATGCTTTGTATCAGTAAGTCTATCCATTCATCACACGAGAACTGTTTCCGTGCTTCAATATAGGCCTCATAATCAAAATTATGATAACTGGATCGGTTTCAGTGTGGCCAGAATCCAGGGGCAGGCACCTTTATCCTCAGTAAATTCATAGTCAATATCTGCAATGCACCAGACACCGCTTACCAGCAGTTTCGGGTGTGCTTTTACGGTTGCAGAATCAACCAATACCTTTTTGATACCAAGATTTGTGAATGTCGCCTCATAAGCATCTGTTTTTTCATTCAAGGCTACACTGATCTTATCAATAATCTTGTAGTGACCCTTTTCCTTGATCGTAGAACGCACCAGGCCAGCCTCATTTCGGTGAACGTAGTGCTTACGCAGTATCTCCTTGACTGTTTCAATTCCTGTCTGAATCGACGCCTCATCATTAGTTGCACAATATTGTCCCAGAAGATATTCCAGAACATAGGACGGGACGATTGCGTTCCCCTTCACTATCTTGACCAGATCCTTGCGGACCACAAGCCCCGGGAACCACTGATTTACTTTTTGATCGAGTGTATTCATTTTAAAACCCTTGAACCACAGATTCACACAGATAAACACAAATAAATTTCACAATGCCAAACGCTCCCACTGGAGTTTGGCATACTTAGTGTTTGAACGAAAACGATTAAACCCTAAGAAAAACAATAATCTATATACTGTTCAGTGGACTAAAGATTATAATGCCTGTATC
>JAHXHF010000387.1 GCA_025656895.1 gamma proteobacterium symbiont of Bathyaustriella thionipta | reverse complement strand
TTTCTCTTCTTTCTTTCGCTCATTGGTTCATTTCTCCCATCACAGAGTACAGCTTAAACTACTGTCTTGATTATGGGGTCCACTTTAGAATGCTGATCAATAATATCTCCGGTATCAATACCATGATCAATACGATGTAACGTCACACCCGACTCTAGCTCTCCATTTAAAATTGGCCAAGCTGATGTATACATCCCCTTATAAGCGGGCAATTTTGAGAAATGAATATTATATAGTTGGCTGGTTCGAAACTGCCCAGGATCAATGATTTGATCAAACTCCAAAGAAATAAAGATCAAATCTTCTATATCATACAAATTACTCAATGAAACAACTTTGACCCCCATCTCATTTGCATGCCGTCGTAACGATGGCTGCCAGTCAGAAATACCTTTGTCAGAACGGTTTGGACAAACCACCACAGATTGCATACCAAAACGTTCAACGGTAGTACATAATCCGTGTATAGCAATTGCACCTTTACCTGCAATACAAATTTTCATATCTTATGCATTCAACAATTTTATGCCTTAACAAGATTACCGAGCGTTTCACGATACATACCGCGCGAATCAACTATCAGTTGGCTCTTCTTTCCAATAAGGTTATAGTCAAAGGCATCGTGTTCCGTTGCAATCAAAACACAATCATATTGGGCTAGCATTTCCTCTGACAACTCTACACTCTCCAAATCAAACGCATAGCGTCTCATCTTGGGGAAAACCGGCACATACGGGTCAGAATAAGCCACCTCTGCCCCCAGTTCTTTCAACTGCTGCATGATTTCCACCGAGGGTGATTCACGCATATCATCCACATTCTTTTTATAAGCAATGCCCAGTACCAGTATTTTACTGCCGTTAATGGCTTTCTTGTGCTGGTTCAGTCCTTCTGCAACTTTGCTGACCACATATTGCGGCATGCTGCTGTTCACTTCGCCTGCCAGTTCAATAAAACGGGTGTTTACGCCATATTCCCGTGCTTTCCAGGTCAGGTAAAAAGGGTCTATAGGAATACAATGCCCGCCCAGCCCGGGTCCGGGGTGGTAGGCGACAAAACCAAAAGGTTTGGTGGCTGCCGCATCTATCACTTCATGAATATCTATGCCCATTTTATCGGCCACTATTTTCATTTCATTGACCAGGCCGATGTTGACCGCGCGGTGTATATTTTCCAGCAGTTTGGTCATTTCAGCCGTTTGGGTAGAGCTGACCGGTACAACCTGATCAATAACCTGGTCGTATAAGGCTATGCCCATTTCCTTACAGGCCGCACTGCTTCCACCACAGACTTTGGGAATGGTTCGGGTGGTAAAATTCTGGTTGCCGGGGTCTTCGCGTTCCGGTGAGTACACCAGGAATACATCCTTTCCTACTTTTAATCCCGTGCTTTCAATACGGGGCTTTAGCTCTTCTTCGGTAGTACCCGGATAAGTAGTGCTTTCAAGAGAAATAATCTGACCGGCTTTCAGGTAGGGCAGCAGGCTGTCCATGGTGTTGGTGACAAAGCTCAGGTCTGGCTCGCGGTATTGATTCAGTGGTGTGGGTACGCACAGGATAAGCGCATCGGCTGTCGCTGCCCGGGTAAAATCGGTCGTGGCACTGAAGCCATTGGCAACCGCCTTTTGAACATCGGCTGCCGGGATATGCTTGATGTAGGTTTCACCAGCGGCGATATAATCAATTTTATCTTGCGCTATATCCAGACCCAGAACCTTGTAGCCGGCTTCGGCATAGCGAATAGCCAGTGGCAGGCCGACATAGCCCAGCCCTACGATGGCGATGCGGGCTGTTTTGTTGTTTAGTTTTTGTTTTAGTTGATTGTAAAATGACATTAAAGAGAATGCTGTAATTGATTAGGGTTGATTTGTATTAATTGTTGCATAAGTCGCTGTAGTGCTAATGATGACTTCGGTCATAAAATGCGTGGAATAGTAAATCCCCCTTAGTCCCGAATGGCACTTACTTAAGGCCAAATCCCTGAAAAACTGATAAAAATGACCGGCCCAATGTTAGGCTTCAAATCGCCAAACAATCCACCCACACCGGAGGCCGGTCAGCATGCATCATACCGCCAGTTCAGTTCATATCCAACA
>JAHXHF010000226.1 GCA_025656895.1 gamma proteobacterium symbiont of Bathyaustriella thionipta | reverse complement strand
GAGTCAAAACAAAACGTCTAAAAGCAGGCTGGGATAATGACTATTTGCTGCGGGTAATCAATGGATGAATTTAAGTCCGATTGCCCTAGTACCCCTGCCCTTCATGGTACTGGCTACACAGAACCCCATTGAACAGGAAGGCACTTACCCGCTGCCCGAAGCACAGCTGGATCGCTTTCTGCTGAATATTCTTATTGATTATCCACAGCACGAGGAAGAACAGGCCATGCTCAAACAGGTCACTCGTGGCAAGGTTGGCGATCAACTGGATGTATCCACCCTGTCGGCTTTTCTGTCTCCCAAAGATGTGCTGCAGATGCAACAATACGCAGCGCAGCTGGAAGTGGACGACAGTGTGATGGACTATGCCGTGCGCATTGTACGCAACACGCGCAAATGGCCGGGCATTACGCTGGGTGCCGGACCGCGTGGCTGCATTGCGCTGATTCGTTGCGCGCGTGCGGCTGCCTTGCTTAACGGGCATGCCTGGGTAACACCGGATGATATTAAAAAAGTAGCCTTGAGCGCACTGCGGCATCGTATTCGTATTTCACCCGACCTGGAACTGGAAGGCCAGAATGAAGACGATGTGCTGAAACGTCTGCTGGAAAACATTGAAGCGCCGCGTAGCTGAAGCCCATGCCTGTTCCTGCCAGACCACTGTTTCTGTTGCTTGCCATTTTATGGCTGTTAAGCCTGCCTCTGCCCTGGTTTACCGATCTGCAAAGCGCCTGGCTGTGGCTGGCCATCGGGCTGCTGATTTTTAGCCTGCTGGATCTGCTTGCCCTGCTGCTGCAAAAAACCCCGCAAGGCCGGCGTCAGGTCAACAGCACACTGCCGCTGGGGCAATGGACGACGGTCAGCGTGCGTTTGACGAACCGGCAAAACAGGCGCCAGCACTACCGGATTTTTGACCATTATCCCAGCCGTATGCAGTTACAGGGGCTGCCGCAAAGCCAGACCATCAAAGCACACGGCTGGTCACAAATTGAATATCAAATCCGTCCGGAAGAAAGAGGCCTGTTTCATTTTGCCGCTATCGAATTGCGCTTGTTGTCGCCGTTCGGCTTATGGCAACAGGCACGCAAGATTGCTGCGGCTCAAAAAGTACGCGTTTACCCCAACTTTGCTGCGGTCGCGCATTATATTTTGCTGGCTTCGGACAATCGCCTCAGTCAGTTGGGAATACGCAAAAGCCAGAGACGCGGCAGCGGCCTCGACTTTCACCAGATGCGGGATTACCGCGAAGGCGACTCATTACGTCAGATTGACTGGAAAGCCAGCAGCCGGCTGCGCCGCCCCATTGCGCGGGAGTCTCAGGATGAACGCGATCAGGAAATTGTATTTCTGATTGACTGCGGCCGCCGCATGCGCGCGCGTGATGATGAATTATCCCATTTCGACCATACGCTGAATGCCATTCTGCTATTAAGTTATGTCGCATTGCGCCAGGGTGATGCGGTCGGCATGCAAACTTTTGCCGGTGAGCCTCGTTTGCTGAAACCGGCCAAGGGACCGGCTACCCAGCAACGCATGCTGAATGCCCTGTATGATCTGCAGCCCACCAACTATGTACCGGATTACACTCAGGCCGCCACCCATTTTCTGGCACATCAGAACAAACGCTCATTGATTATTTTAATCTCCAATGTGCGCGATGAAGACAACAGCGATCTGTTACCGGCCATACGTCTGTTGCAACGCAAGCATTTATTACTGCTCATTTCCTTGCGTGAAGAAGCACTGGATCAGGCCGCCCGACAGCCAGCAAAGCATTTCCATCAGGCCCTGCAGCTGGCCGCTGTTCACGGTTATCTGGCGCAAAGAAAACAGGCCATACGCCAATTGCAGGTCATGGGAGCCGATTGTCTGGATGTCAGCCCCAGTCAGCTGACTGTCTCGCTAATCAACCGTTATCATGAAATAAAATCAGCCGGGCAACTGTAATACCCGGGCATGTGAACTGTGACCCCGGTCCGTTTTTCTTTTAGCTAAATCTATAAACTGCAAGGCATAGAACTCAACGACTATGCACTAAAGTGCATAGGTTGCTGGGATTGGACTGAAAGTCCCATGTCATTCAAGGATCATATTACTATTATCTTTA
>JAHXHF010000045.1 GCA_025656895.1 gamma proteobacterium symbiont of Bathyaustriella thionipta | reverse complement strand
CGGGGTCATAGCCCCTCGAAAATAGCGAGTTTTCTGCCGGACACTAAATAGATAATTTCTAGAGGCGAAAGGTATCCTGACACAGGGGGATATTGAGCATCTTACGACTATTGCTGGCGTTAAGAAATGCTGAGTTGCTGCAGGACATCCCGCTTATTGATATCGCCCGGGCACTGCTAATCGGGATACGCTTTGATTTAATCATTGTCAGCTATATTTTTCTGCCGCTGGCTTTTGCTTTGTTATTACCCGACGGGCTGGGCAAAAGAAAGCTTGTCTCAATTTACTTACTCTTTCTGTTGGGTGTCAGCTTTTTTGCTGGAGTGGTAGAGCTTGATTTTTATCATGAATTTCACAACCGGCTGAATGGGATTGCGGTTCAGTATCTGAAAGAAGATCCGGCAACCGTCATCAGTATGCTGTGGAACGGTTTTCCGGTTATCACTTATTTGATTTTATGGATGCTGTTGCTGACAGCCTATGGCTCGGGGCTCTGGTTTTTCGCAAAAAAAACCAGCGTACCATCTAAAAATACGCAAGCTTTATGGTTAAGAATTAGCCTGGCATTGCCGGTTTTTCTGTTGCTGGTTATTGGAGCCAGAGGCGCAACCATTCGCTCCGGGCCGCCTTTGCGCTGGGGTGATGCTTTTCAAAGTGATTATCTGTTTGCCAATCATTTGGCTCTGAATTCAACATACACGCTGCTGAAGGCGATACAGGAAAATTTCAAGGAAAAGAAGTCCGATGTTTGGCTGCATGCAATGCCTCTGCAGGAGGCTCTGAACAACAGCAGAAAAATGCTGCTTTCCGGGCGAGAAACCCTGCTGAATCCCGACCGGAATTTTTTGCTGCGCCATTATCAGCCAGCGGAATCAGAACCCCGCAAGCCCTACAGCAATGTCGTGGTCATTTTAATGGAAAGCTTCTCGGCACAATATGTGGGGGCATTGGGTAATGGGGATCATATAACTCCACAGTTTGACCGTCTGGCCAAAGAAGGGCTGCTGTTTGAGCGCTTCTTTTCCAATGGGACGCACACGCATCAGGGCATGTTTGCCACATTTTCCTGTTTTCCGAATCTGCCCGGTTTTGAATATCTGATGCAGCAATCCCAGGGCAGAAATAAATTCTCGGGCCTGCCGGCGCTGTTAACGGAAAGAAACTATGCGAATGTGTATGTCTATAACGGGGATTTTTCCTGGGATAATCAGAAGGGCTTCTTTCGTAATCAGGGTATGACTCATTTTGTGGGGCGTCATGATTATAGCAAGCCGAAATTTCAGGATCGTACCTGGGGTGTGTCGGATGAGGATATGTTCAACCGCGCTCTGCAGGAACTGGATAAACTGGAATCCGGACAACCCTTTTTTGCAATGCTGCAAACCTTGTCCAACCACACGCCTTATGCCCTGCCAGAAAAACTTCCGTTCCAGCCGATTACCACAATGGGTGAAATTTCACAGCACCTGACTGCCATGAAATATTCCGACTGGGCTTTGGGCGAGTTTTTCAAATCGGTAAAGAACAGGCCCTATTACGATCATACGCTCTTCGTGATTCTGGGTGACCATGGTATTGCCGTCAAACCGCAGGTTTCGGACATGGATTTACTCCGGTTTCATGTGCCTTTGCTGTTGATTGCGCCGGGCATACAGCAGCAATATGGCTCCAGAATAAGCACAGTGGCCACTCAGGTTGATGTAGCGCCAACCGTGATGGCTTTACTGGGAAAACCTTTCACCCATCAGTGTTGGGGGCGGGATGTACTTTCATTGCCGCCGTCTGATAAAGGCTTTGGCGTGATAAAGCCATCCGGTGGAGAACAAATACTGGCGCTGTTGAAAGATGATGTGATTCTGGTCAGGCGGGCACATAGGAAGCCACGCCTGGGGCGCTATAGGCTACAGCCGCAGCCTGCCTATCTGCCGTTGGATCATGCAGGGCAAAAGCGGCAAATGAATAAAGAACTGAGCAGTTATGTAGAGACCGCGTTACAGGCTTTGTACGAAAATAAAACCGGGCATAAGGACTCAGCTAAGCGCTGAAAAAAGTCAGCCTGTCCCGGGCATATCCCCATATGGTTATCAGCCGGGTTTCTTATCTTACTCATCAT
>JAHXHF010000149.1 GCA_025656895.1 gamma proteobacterium symbiont of Bathyaustriella thionipta | reverse complement strand
CGTCCGGCTCCCCGCCTGATCAGTGAGGAAGTGGTTAAAAACATGCGTGACGGCTCGGTGATTATTGATATGGCGGCGGCTACCGGCGGCGACTGCCCGCTTACCGAAGCGGACAAAGTGGTGGTTAAACACGGTGTCACTCTGGTCGGGCATACCGATTATCCTTCTATGGTGCCCTCTGACGCGAGCACCTTTTATGATCACAATGTTACTAATCTATTGGCTGTTTTGCTTGAATCGGTGGATGGAAAACCCACTTTCAAACCATTTGATGAAGATGATATTACCCAAGCTGTGTTGATGCCGAAGTTGGCCGGGGAAGACTGACATGCCTGAAATACTGGTTGCACTGTATATCTTTGTATTGTCCTGTTTCATCGGCTACTGGGTGATTTGGGGGGTAACACCATCCCTGCATACGCCATTGGTCGCTTTAACCAATGCTATATCCGGCATCATTATTCTGGGTGCCTTGCTGGCCACCGGTCTGCAAGGTGTTGGCAATCTGGCTGAAATCTTTGGTTTTTTTGCTGTTTTGCTGGCGTCTATCAATATCTTCGGCGGTTTTCTGGTCACTCAGCGCATGCTGGCCATGTTCAACAAAAAGAAAAAGAAGTAAGTACATGGAAATTTCTGCAAATACCCAGGCCATTGCCTATCTGATTTCAGCCATTCTGTTTATTTTTGCGCTGAAAGGGCTGACTTCTCCCGCTTCAGCCCGTACCGGTAATTATTACGGTATGGCCGGTATGCTGATTGCTGTTCTGGCAACCTTGCTGGGTGGCGATGTTCAATCCTATGGTTTTATTATCGCCGGTGTGGCCGCTGGCGCGCTGATCGGTGGCGTGCTGGCAGCCAGGGTACAAATGACGGCTATGCCGCAACTGGTCGCCGCTCTGCACAGTTTTGTGGGTATGGCGGCGGTACTGGTGGCAGTGGCCACTTATCTGAATCATGCCGCGCTGGGTACGCTTAACAGTTTGCTGATGGCCGAGTTGTCCGTGGGTATCGTAATTGGTGCCATTACCTTCAGTGGCTCGGTGATTGCATTTGGTAAGCTGCAAGGCATTATTTCCGGCCAGCCGGTCAAATTCAAAGGTCAGCATCTGCTTAATTTATTGCTGGCTGTGGTGATTATTGGCTTCGCGGTTGATTTTGCCATGCACGAAACCCTGACCTCATTAATCATCATGACAATACTGGCTTTTTTGCTGGGTTTTCTGCTGATTATTCCCATCGGTGGCGCGGATATGCCGGTGATTATTTCCATGCTCAACTCCTATTCGGGCTGGGCCGCAGCGGCTACCGGTTTCACTCTGCAGAATAATCTGCTGATTATTGTTGGCGCACTGGTAGGCTTTTCCGGTGCCATTCTGTCTTACATCATGTGCGTGGCCATGAACCGCTCCATCCTGCATGTGGTGTTTGGTGGTTTTGGGGGCGATGATGCGGCTGCCGAAGTCAGTGCGGCGGGTCAGGCTGCTGAGAAGGGCGTTAAATCCGCTTCGGTGGAAGATGCTATTTACTGGATGGAAGATGCCAGCAAGGTCATTATTGTACCGGGTTATGGCATGGCTGTGGCTCAGGCGCAGCATGCGTTGAAAGATTTTATGGAGCTGCTTGAAGAGCGTGGCGTTGAGGTGGTGTTTGCCATTCATCCGGTGGCCGGCCGTATGCCGGGGCACATGAATGTACTGTTGGCCGAGGCTGATATTCCTTACGATAATGTTAAAGAGATGAACGATGTTAATCCGGAGTTTGCCACTGCCGATGTGGCGCTGGTTGTGGGCGCTAACGATGTCACCAATCCGGCGGCCAAAACGGATAAAAGCAGCCCGATCTATGGTATGCCGATTCTGGATGTGGAAAAAGCACAGCACGTTTATGTCATCAAACGCAGCATGCGTCCCGGATATTCGGGCGTGGAAAACCTGCTTTATTATCAGGACAATTGTTCACTGATCTTTGGTGATGCCAAAGATGTCTGTGAAAATCTGGCGAATGCTCTGAAAGGTGGCGCGCACTAGGAGTCTGTCGGACTTAGGGGTTCGTAACGAGGCGAGTGGGAAATCGAGGGCAGTTTTTCGATCTTTTGAGGCGCATAGTGGGTCTAC
>JAHXHF010000138.1 GCA_025656895.1 gamma proteobacterium symbiont of Bathyaustriella thionipta | reverse complement strand
CGGGAAAAAGATTTTGTTTCACTGCTTTTGCGTATGGTGGCTTGATGGCTGACTGTCAGGTTGATTTGGATTTCAGTGAAACTTCAGTTATACTAAATTATGTCTGTTAAGTCCGACAGACTCCTAGACGAACAATTGCCGTTTGTCAGTAGGGGAAACTACTGCATAAAAAAATCCGGCAGAAAGTTTTTATACCGGGGAGGGCGGATAATCAGCCGGATAGTTGTAATCAGTCGCTCCTGAATCTACCGCCGCACGCGCCACCGCCGCAGATACATATTCACGCAAACGCGGGTCCAGTGGCTTGGGAATGATGTAATCTTTGCCAAACTGCAACGATTCCAGCTCATAAGCCTGCAACACTTCATCCGGCACCGGCTCATGCGTGATTTTACGCAAGGCTTTTACCGCCGCTATTTGCATCGCCTCATTAATACGGCGTGCACGCACATCCAGCGCACCACGAAAAATAAAAGGAAAACCCAGTACATTATTGACCTGATTGGGATAGTCACTGCGACCGGTAGCCATAATCAGGTCATCACGCACCTTGTTGGCCAGTTCCGGACGAATTTCCGGCACCGGATTGGATAAGGCAAAAACAACCGGCCTGGGCGCCATCAGCCGCAACATACATTCATCCACCAGACCAGGGCCGGAAACACCAATAAAAACATCGGCGTCCTGCATGGCATCTTCCAATGTGCGTCTGTCTGTTTCCGCTGCCACGCTTTGCTTGTAAGGGTTCAGATCGCTACGCCCGGTATGAATAACGCCTTTGCGGTCGATAGCAAACAGATTATTGCGTTGCGCTCCCATACCGATCAGCAGTTGCAAAATAGCAATGCCGGCTGCGCCCGCACCCAGACACACGATGCGCGCTTCCTGCAGCGTCTTGCCCTGTATTTCCAAAGCATTGAGTAAACCGGCGGCGGTAATAATGGCCGTACCGTGCTGGTCGTCATGGAAAACCGGAATATCCAGACTTTCCACCAGGGCCTGTTCAATCTCGAAACAGGCGGGGGCCGCAATGTCTTCCAGATTGATACCACCAAAGGTTGGAGCGATACATTTTACCGTATTGATAAAGTCCTGCGGACTATCCGAATCCACCTCAATATCAAATACATCAATACCGGCGAAGCGCTTGAACAGCACAGCCTTGCCTTCCATAACCGGCTTGCCTGCCAGAGCACCCACATTACCCAGGCCCAGAACCGCTGTGCCATCGGTAATCACGGCCACCAGATTACCCTTGGCGGTATAACGATAGGCGGCATCCGGCTCTTCAGCAATACGTCTTACCGGCTCGGCCACTCCCGGCGTATAAGCCAGTGACAAATCTCGCGGCGTTTCAGTCGGCTTGCTCAGGGTAACACTGATTTTTCCCGGCACAGGGTGGGCATGATATTCCAGTGCCGCCTGCTGTAACTCGTAATCCTGATCCTGTGTTTCTTGTGACATGCTGTGCTCCAGACAAAATGATCGCTGCGCCAAATTCCGGACAATAAAAAAGGCATCGCCAGGATGCCTTTTTCACTAGCCCCGGCCCAAAGGGAGGCTGTAAGCGTTTATTAACGACCGTAACGTTTACGGAATTTGTCCACACGGCCCGCTGTATCCAGCATTTTCTGTTTGCCGGTGTAAAACGGATGGCATGCCGAGCAAACTTCGACCTGCAGGTCTTTGCCCAGCGTAGATCCGGTTTCAAAGCTATTGCCACAACTGCAAGTGACGTTAATATTCGCGTAATCTGGATGAGTATCCGCTTTCATGATGCTGTCTCTATGTTCTGTATAAGTCATTAATCTGACGAAGAACCCGCAATTCTATAGCATTAGGCGACCGGTGTGCAACTCTGACTTTATGCCGCTCTACAATAACAGGGGCGAGCTGCTATCATAGCGGCCAATAATGCAACCCGGTATTGTGCAAATGAAACACCTGCCCGCTATCTTGCTCTACCCTCTGCTTGGCCTGATAAGCGCAAACAGCCTTGCCGAAACCATGCAGTGCGGATCGCATGTTATTGTTGATGGTCAAACACAAGCTGAAGTTTCACTGAAATCCAAATCAACCTGACAGTCAGCCATCAAGCCACCATACGCAAAAGCAGTGAAACAAAATCTTTTTCCCGT
>JAHXHF010000275.1 GCA_025656895.1 gamma proteobacterium symbiont of Bathyaustriella thionipta | reverse complement strand
AGATAATAGTAATATGATCCTTGAATGACATGGGACTTTCAGTCCAATCCCAGCAACCTATGCACTTTAGTGCATAGTCGTTGAGTTTTTGTTCTTTACAGGCGCTTTTAAGGGCGTTTTCATAAGCATTCATATCGTTATGCTGTTGTGTGCCTATGGCTTGTTGCAGTTGCCGGGCTTTGAGCAGGATTTGTTTTTGAAAAACCCAGGTTTGCGGGTTTAACAGGTCTTTGATGTGCTTTTCTTTCAGTTCTTTGAAGCGGCTTTTAAGCTGTGTGCGAATGACGGTTTCCGGCTCTGTCAGCACGCCGTAGTGTTGGCAGTTTTCGCTGTCTGTCCAGTTTTGGGCGTATTCGGCATACAGCCATTGCATGGCGGCCTTCAGCGGTTTGGGTGCAAAGCGCAGTGGGCTGATGCGTTGTTCACTGAATTGCCAGGATTCCCGCAGGGGGCGTTCTATGGTGATGCGTCTGTAGCCAAATTCATGCGTTTTGAATATCTTGCTGGCGAAGGTTTTGGGCGCGGCGGGTTGCGGGTTGGCGGCTGGTCGGCCCCGCTTGCTTTTGGCTTCGTCGGGTTTGTCCAGCTCATGCGCATCGATGCTTTCAAACGCGCCGAAACAACGGGTGATGGTGGCGGTGTCGTTTTCATCCATGATATTGCGTTTAGAACCCAGCGATTTGCGCATTTTGCTGTACAGGTTGACGCCATTGATGAGTTGCACTTTGCCTTTACGTTCAGGGGCTTTTTTATTCGACAGTATCCAGATATAGGTGGCTATGCCGGTGTTGTAGAACATGTCGGTGGGCAGGGCGATGATGGCTTCCAGCAGATCGGCTTCCAGCACATAGCGGCGAATTTCTGATTCGCCCGAGCCTGCGCCGCCGGTAAATAACGGTGAGCCGTTCAGGATAATGCCAATACGCGCGCCGCCTTCGCTGCGGTCTCTGAGTTTATCGATCAGGTGCAGCAGAAATAACAAGGAGCCGTCGGATACTCTGGGCAAACCGGGGCCGAAGCGGCCGGCAAAGCCTTGCTGCGTATGTTCGTCCTTGATGGCGCCTTCTATCTTTTTCCAGTCCACGCCAAAAGGCGGGTTGGAGAGCATGTAATCAAATTTATCGGCGTACAGTTGGTCATTGGATAAGGTGTTGCCGTTTTTTATGTTGCTGACTTCCTGGCCTTTTACCAGCATATCGGCTTTGCAGATGGCGTAACTTTCCGGGTTCAGTTCCTGACCAAAGGCGCGCATGACGGCTTGCGGGTTGAGTTCATGCACATATTCCATAGCGGCGGACAAAAAGCCGCCGGTGCCTGCTGTCGGGTCATAAATGGTGCGAATGATGCCGGCTTTGCCGAGGGCGTCGTCATCTTCCAGAAACACCAGCGCGGTGGTAAGGCGCACGATGTCTCGCGGGGTGAAGTGTTCGCCGGCGGTTTCGTTGGAGCTTTCCGCGAATCGCCGGATCAGTTCTTCAAACACCAGCCCCATGTCATGATTGGATATGGCGGCGGGGCTGAGATCAGTGGCGCGGACTTTTTGCACAATTTTGTAGAGCAGGTTGGCATCATTCAGCTGGGCGACAAATTCAGTGAATTTGAAGTGTTCGAAAATTTCACGCGCGTCTTTGCTAAAGCCCTGCAGGTAAGATTCCAGGTTGTCTTTCAGACCGGCTTCGCCCAGTTTGGACAAATCCATTTTTGAAACATTGAAAAATGACTGGCCGCTGGCGCGTAACAACAGTTTTTCTTGAGCTTCTTCATGCAGGTTCATGCTCTGAACTTCTACGTACTTGTCCAATACCGCTTGTTTGCTGTCTTGCAGCACGCCTTCCAGACGGCGCAGCAGGGTAAATGGCAAAATTACGCGGCCGTACTGGCTTTGTTTGAAGTCGCCACGCAGCAGGTCGGCCAGTGACCAGATGTAAGCAGCCAGGTTGTTGGGGTTTTTTGTCATGCTGTGTTGTTTGCCGGGGTTGTTGATTGCAGGCAACTTTACACCAAATTATTAATCGTTGCATAAGTTTTCGCACTAGCGATACGGCTAACTTATTTCTTTCATTACTGAAGTTTCACTGAAATCCAAATCAACCTGACAGTCAGCCATCAAGCCACCATACGCAAAAGCAGTGAAACAAAATCTTTTTCCCG
>JAHXHF010000240.1:1205-2163 GCA_025656895.1 gamma proteobacterium symbiont of Bathyaustriella thionipta | reverse complement strand
GTGTTCATCGTCTACCCTTTATTCAAAAGGATACACCTAATACCTTATGTAATTTCTAGAATCAAGCTGTTTTAAGCCCGATTGCCCTAGAACTGCAAGTCCCTCTACTTCCTTCCGACCCGAATACACGGTTATAATAGATGGCTATGCTCTCTTCGTCTAGTGGTCCAGGACTCTGCCCTCTCACGGCGGCAACAGGGGTTCGAGTCCCCTAGGGAGTACCATATTAATCATCGGATTATTACAATATGCTTTATCTCAGCCAGATCATGATCGCCAATCAGGAACTGCAGTCTTTTGATGAACTGAGCCAGAAAGTGCAGGAATACGCGCACAGTGGCGAGATGTTTTTCCGTATGGATGTCAAACCACCCTATGGCGACACCCCCGATGACTGGGAAGACCGTCTGGAAGCGGCTTTTAGCGGCATCCAGCGTTAATTTACCTGATGAAGGATAGCTGAATGGATCTTTACGAACCTCTCCTGGAAGACACAGCCGCCGATTCCCTGATGAAAGATATTGGGGAAAAAGCCAAAATTGAATCCCAGTTAGTAGCCTTGCGTGATCGCCAGCGCGAATCAGGTGAAAGTATGCCTGTGCTGGAGCAGGCTTCACTCGCTCTGGAAATTGGTCGTTCACTGATGGCGCTGGAGCGCGGCGCGGAAGGCTGGCAGGAACTGCGCCCCTATTTCGAGGTTTTCATTGAAAACCGGCAATGGGAACAAGCCGCCGATCTATGCGATGTGCTTTACAAATGCAATACAGATGATGCACTGGTAGCACTGGGGCACGGTGTCTGGCTGGGTGTGACCTTTCCCGTTGACCCGGAACTGAGCATTGCCCTGCTGCAGCATGTAATTGACGACACACCGGATGATTCCGATGGTGCCGCCGTGGCAGCGGCCACCGCTATATTCATTGCCGATATTCGCAGCGAAGGCAAACTGCAGGAAAAA
>JAHXHF010000240.1:0-1195 GCA_025656895.1 gamma proteobacterium symbiont of Bathyaustriella thionipta | reverse complement strand
AAACTGAAGTTCTTCTCCAGTCAATTACTGGGCGAAGTGGCTCGCCGTCACAGTGATATAGATTCACAACAACAATTTGAGCTGTGGATAGAGCGGCTGGAACTGGATGACCCGGACAAGTTTCTTATCCGCCTGCGCAACGTGGTGGATGTACTGGTACAGGATAACTGGTGGCTGGATCGTGACGCTATTCGCGCCGCTATTCCGTTAAACTGATATGTACTGGCAGGAAGAAGACAACCACAACAGCCGGGGTTCACTTACAGAAGTGATCGATGTGCTGTTCAACATAGACTGCAAACAACTGCCGGTCGATCATGCGTTTGCCCTGTCCAACAGTATTCTGCAGCAACTGCCGTGGATGCAGAACGACAGCCGCTGCGGTATTCACCAGATTCATGTAGCCGCTTCCCAGAACGGCTGGGAACGGCCGCAGGCGGGCAGCGGACAAATGCTGTGTCTGTCCAAAAGAACCAAACTGACGCTCAGAATAGCGGCTGAACAATTACCACAGGCCGGCGCCCTGGTCGGCTCAACACTGGATGTGGATGGCCACAAGCTTAGCATCGGCCGCTACAAAACACGCCCTTTAAGTAACCTCGGCACTGTTTTTTCTCGCTACGTGGTTTCAAGCCGCGACGAAACCGAAGATCAATTTCTGCAACGTTGCGCACAAGCCCTGGCCAAAATGGACATTCGTGTGCGCAAGGCACTGTCCGGCATGCCGCATGATATTCACACACCGCAACAAATTATTGCCACCCGCAGCCTCATGCTGGCCGATCTGAGCCCGGAAGAAAGCCTGCATCTTCAGCAGCAGGGTCTGGGCGAACAGCGTTTTCTGGGTTGCGGCATTTTTATGCCGCATAAAGGCATAGACGCGGTCAAAAAAGTTCAGGATGACGACAAAAAATGAATTCGTTAGAATGTTCCGGATTTTCAAAGCAATAACAGGAGAAACACAATGGCATTGGATGTAAATGGCAAATCAGTTGAAGTCACCGAAAACGGCTACCTGGTCGAAATCACTGACTGGAATGAAGACGTAGCCAAAGCCCTGGCTGCCGAAGATGAATTGGAACTGACTGAAAAACACATGGATGTTGTTAATTAGTGTCCGGCAGAAAACTCGCTATTTTCGAGGGGCTATGACCCCGCCCGCCGTCGAATTCAGTCAATTGCCTGCATTTTTGGC
>JAHXHF010000281.1 GCA_025656895.1 gamma proteobacterium symbiont of Bathyaustriella thionipta | reverse complement strand
CTGCCGCTTACACAACCACAGGCCGGTTTTTATCTGTGGGTTAAAACCCCCAACGGGGATGCCGAATTTGCGCGCGGACTGTTTCAACAACAGAATGTAACCGTTTTACCCGGCAGTTATTTATCACGCGACACCTGCCACGGCAACCCCGGCAAAAATTATGTACGTATGGCGCTGGTAGCACCCCCGGATGAATGCATAGATGCCGCGCAACGAATCAAACACTATTGCGAAACCATTAACTGACTCAACTATCCCATCAAGCGCAGCCAGGCTGCCACTATTTTTTCATGGAGAACACACAATGAGCGACAACCAGTCCATTATCGTCGAAGCCTTTGAACAACGTGCCGACATCACCCCGCGCAATGTAGATACGCATGTACGTGATGCCGTCATGCAAACCATCGAACAACTCGATAAAGGCGAGCTGCGCGTAGCCGAAAAGAAAGACGGTGACTGGATCGTGAATGAATGGATCAAAAAAGCCGTACTGCTGTCATTCCGTATTGAAGACAATCATTTTATGAAAGGCGGTTTCACCAACTATTACGACAAGGTTGAATCCAAATACGCCGACTACAACTCCCGTGATTTCCGCGAAAGCGGCGTACGCGTTGTACCCCCCGCCACCGTGCGCAAAGGTTCCTACATTGCCCCCAGCACCGTGCTTATGCCCTCTTACGTCAATATCGGCGCTTATGTGGACAGCGGTACCATGGTCGATACCTGGGCCACCGTCGGCTCCTGCGCGCAGATTGGTAAAAACGTGCATCTGTCCGGCGGTGTCGGCATTGGCGGCGTACTGGAACCGCTGCAGGCCGCCCCTACCATTATTGAAGACAACTGCTTTATTGGCGCGCGTTCCGAAGTGGTGGAAGGCGTTATCGTGGAGGCCGGCGCGGTTATCTCCATGGGCGTTTACATCGGTCAGAGCACCCGCATCTATAACCGCGAAACCGATGAAATCACTTATGGCCGCATTCCTGCCGGTTCGGTCGTGGTTTCCGGCAACCTGCCTTCCAAAGACGGTAAATACAGCCTGTATTGCGCGGTTATCGTCAAACAGGTAGATGCGAAAACCCTCTCCAAAGTGGGCATCAATGAACTGCTGCGTGATATCTGATCATGCCTGAGATGTACGGCATTCCTAATTGCGACAGTATTCGCAAAGCGCGCAAATGGCTGAAACAGCAAGGCATTGAATATCAGTTTCACGATTTCAAAAAAGAAGCCGTAGACCCTGAAAAACTGGATGACTGGATGCAACAGGCCGGTTGGGAAACCCTGCTCAACCGGCGCGGCACCACCTGGCGCAAGCTGGCACAGGAAGTTCGGGAGCGTATTGACGAAGCAACCGCCCGCCGCGTGATGCTGGAGCAACCCTCCAGCATCAAACGCCCGGTACTGGTCGTGAACGGCAAGGTTATTGTTGGTTTTTCTGAAGAAGTTTATCAGCAGCTTTTTACGCATTCCGCATAACATTTCTGATTTCCCGGGAGCGTGAAAACGCGGCGTGAAAACAATCAAGACGCCTCCGTTCTATTCTTGTTCCAATAATCGGGACAGCCGCCCCACCTTCATCCTTTCCTTACTTTCAGCCCGTCATTCCTACGCCTTCCGTCATTCCCATGCCTTCGGTCATTCCCATGCCTTCGGTCATTCCCACGCCTTCCGTCATTCCCGCACTTCCCGTCATTCCCGCGAAGGCGGGAATCCATACCTCGCCGCAATTCTGGATGCCCGCCTGCGCGGGCATGACGACGCGATACTCCCGCATTTTTCGTTATTGCCACACCAAATTCATCCGTCAGTGCGGCGGGTTCGCCGTGGTTCAGAAAAATGACTGTCGGGTTGTCTTCATGACAGAGCATTATGTGATATTCTGCTGCGCCAGCTTGAGCCATTTCTGTTCTTTTTTACGATAATATTTCGGGGCTCGTTTCGCGCGCAGCAATGATTCCTGAAAAAGTTGAGTGGCTTTTTCCGTTTGCCCGCTTTCCAGTAACAGCAGACCATAGCGTACGCGCGCTTCTTCTCCGGGATAGGAATGGGAGAGCGCTGCATATTCTTCCACTGAAGTTTCACTGTTTTTTTAAGAATCTTGTTTGGCAAAAACCATTCATAAGCATGCTCATGCTACCGATAGAAATAACTTATAAA
>JAHXHF010000356.1 GCA_025656895.1 gamma proteobacterium symbiont of Bathyaustriella thionipta | reverse complement strand
TTGGGTGAAGACATTGGATGATGTTCAGTTTGGCAAAAAGCCTGAATAAAAAATTTACGCTAGCAACGATTGCCGGTTTTCTGGTCAGTTCCATTGTGTTTCTCGCGTTATTCCTGGCTTTCTATCAGGGAGAACTTGAAAAGGAAAAAGCGCAGGCGGCACATGACGTAAATTTGCTATTTCAGTCATCCTTGGAAAATGCCATGCTCAAACGTGATTTAGATGGTCTAAAAACCATCATTGCACGTTTGGGAGAACAGGATCATATAACAGCTGTGATGATCATCAATCCTCTAGGGCAGGTACGTTTTTCCAACCGCAAAGATCTTGAGGGGAAGAATCTGGCTGTCACGATGCTGGAGGATCGCCGGGCACGCAGCTTGTTTATTCGGAACGAACAGGGAAAAGAAATCTTGCGTAGCATCAACCCGGTACGTAACAGGCCGCCTTGCCAGGTATGTCACGGATCTATGGATGAGCATCCCATCAACGGTATCTTGATCGTGGATCACGATGCGGCTTCGATACGCCGACAGGCGCGTAATACCACCTTAATTCTTATGGGCGCCGGCGCGCTTATTGTTGTCATCAATTTGCTGGGGGGGTGGTGGTTTATCCGGCGTTTTATTCTCAAGCCTGTTTCTGTGCTGAATAACGCAGCGATGGGTCTGGCGCAGGGAAAAATGGATACACGGGTCGCGGCTCCGGGGGGCGATGAGCTGGGACGCTTGGGCAGCACCTTCAACCAGATGGCGAAGAATCTTCATAAAAATACCCAACAGCTTCAGGAGCAGCAGGAGTTTCTTCAGGCGTTAGTAGATGCCATTCCGGATGGCATTCGAATCATAGACCAGAATTATTCTATGTTGTTGGAGAACAAAGCATTTCGTCACCAGACGGGGGATGCGAACAGAACCTGGATCGGCGAGATGTGTTACAAGGCCGCACATAACAGAGATGCCCCTTGTCCCTCCACACTTTCCACATGCCCACTGGAGGAGATACGGCGAACTGGAAAATCGTTAAAGGTAATTCATCATCATACAGATTGCGATGAAAAGGTGCTCAATGTGGAGATCTACGCGGCACCCATGCTTATTGAAAGGAACGGAAAACAGGAAATGCTTATGGTTGAATCTATTCGTGATTTGACCAAGGAAGTTCGTTTTACCCATGAACAGCGATTATCAGAACTTGGACGGTTGGCCGCAGGCGTCGCCCACGAGATATTCAACCCCCTAAGTTCGGTAAAACTGGCTATGCACTCTTTGCAAGTGAATATACAGGAAAACGGCAATGATGCGGCTCACGATGATCTGAAAATTATTGCGAGGCAAGTAGATCAATGCATCCATGTCACCGACCGTCTATTACGTTTAAGCACTTCCCCATCAGAAGAAAAAGAGCTCGTGGACATTGCCGAGGTTGTGGATGACACACTCAGTTTAGTGCGCTGGGAAGCCGAACGGACCAGTATTGTCATCAAGAAAGTAATGACTGAGGAATTACTTAGGGTCATTGCCAGCAGCAGCGACATAAGGATGCTGGTACTGAATCTCGTTCAGAATGCTTTTCATGCCATGCCGGACGGGGGTGAGTTGGTTATCGAAGGCAAAAAAGCGGATGGTTGTATAGTAATGCATGTTCAGGATACGGGAGTGGGCATCATGGCGGAGGATTTAGCCTATATCTTCATGCCTTTTTTCAGCCGTCGGGCGGACGGTATGCACGGAACAGGTCTGGGGTTGTCTATAGCCAAGGCCATTGTAGAAAATTGCAATGGCAGTCTGGAGGTGGAAAGCAGTCCGGGACTGGGGAGTTGTTTCACCGTGACCTTGCCGGATGCTGAAATGGAGTTGCTGCAATGAGATTGGTAAAGGTTCTGGTGATAGAGGATGACCAACTGCTCAATCGTATGATTCTTCGCCAATTGGAGCAGATGGGTTATCAAACAACGGGAGTCGGCAGTTTGCGTGAGGCTCGAGATTGGCTGAAGAAAAATGAGCCTGGTTTGATTATTTCGGACATGCGTTTACCGGACGGGGACTGTATTCATGAACTGCCATCGCTTGGCGAAGCGCATTCAGTTATCGTACTTACAGCGTACGGAACAGTAAAAAATGCAGTTGAAGCGATCAAAGCAGGTGCTGCGGACTATCTGACCAAGCCGGTAAGTCCTGATGAACT
>JAHXHF010000096.1 GCA_025656895.1 gamma proteobacterium symbiont of Bathyaustriella thionipta | reverse complement strand
CTGCTGCAAATCGAACAGCGCGAGCGTGAACGCAGCGGCATCAGGTCGCTCAAGGTCGGCTACAACCGGGTACATGGTTATTACATTGAAATCAGCCGCGCGCAATCGAATGAAGTGCCGGCTGACTACATTCGCCGGCAAACGCTGAAAATGGCCGAACGTTTCATCACCAGCGAGTTGAAAGAACACGAAGACAAAGTGCTGCGCGCTCGTGAACGCGCGCTGGCGCGTGAAAAATATCTGTACGAACAATTACTGGAAAAACTGATCGACTCCCTGTCGGCACTGAAAGCCTGTGCCGCAACCCTGGCCAGCATCGACACATTAACCGCGCTGGCCAGTGCCGCCGAAGAGCTGCAACTGAGCCGTCCTGAGCTGGCGGAAGAAGCCTGTATTGACATCAAAAATGGTCGCCATCCGGTCGTGGAACAGGTCATTGATGATGCCTTTATCGCCAACAGCCTGAAGCTGAATGAAGAAACCCGCATGTTGATTCTGACCGGCCCCAATATGGGCGGTAAATCCACTATCATGCGGCAGACCGCGTTGATTGTACTGCTGGCCTACAGCGGCAGTTTTGTGCCGGCTGACCGTGCGCGCATTGGAGCGATTGACCAGATTTTCTCGCGCATCGGCGCTTCCGATGACCTGGCAGGCGGGCGCTCTACCTTTATGGTGGAAATGGAAGAAACCGCCAATATTCTTCACAATGCCAGTGCCAACAGCCTGGTTCTGATGGATGAAGTGGGACGCGGCACCAGCACTTTTGACGGGCTGGCGCTGGCATGGGCCAGCGCGCGCCAGCTGGCCACAAAGATTCGCGCCTTCACCCTGTTTGCCACGCATTATTTTGAACTGACCAGCCTGCCGCAGGATTATCCCGGCATAGCCAACGCGCACCTGGAAGCCGCTGAACACGGCGATCATATCGTTTTTCTGCATAGCCTGCGCGAAGGCCCGGCCAATCAAAGTTACGGCCTGCAAGTGGCGGCTCTGGCGGGTGTACCCAAACCGGTGGTAAAGGCCGCCCGGCAACATCTGCAACAGCTGGAAAGCCGCCAGTTTCAACAGGAGAATAACGGGCACAAGCCGCAGCCCCAGTTTGACCTCTTTCAGAGTGCCGCACCTTCTGCGGTAGAACAGAAACTGGCCGACATTGACCCCGATGAACTCAGCCCGAAACAGGCGCTGGATATACTCTATGAGCTTAAATCTCTGCTAGACTGAAACCACCCGAAAACGCTATGCTTCTTACTCTTGTATACGGCAAAGCCGCCATTAAAACAACGGTGAACAGAAATGACTGAATCACGTGATTACCTCGAAATGTCCTTCCATTCAATTCAGTGCTTCTCCAAAGACGGGAAATTACAGGCCCATGAACTCGGGCAAATCCTTGAAATTGCCGAACGTGATGGCGTTATCGATAATAACGAGATGCGTGTCTTGCAAAATATCATCGCCAGAATCAAGCCTCATGAAGTCGATGATGCGATGAAAGCTAAACTTGACGAAATATCTGAAAAAATCAAGCCATAAGAACATTTCCGGAATGCATCACTCAACATCTACACAGAGAAGAATCGCATGACCTTTATCGTTGTCGAAAACTGTATTAAATGTAAATACACCGATTGCGTTGAGGTCTGCCCGGTTGATTGTTTCCATGAAGGGCCTAATTTTCTGGTTATTGACCCGGATGAATGCATTGATTGCGCCCTGTGCGAACCCGAATGTCCGGCCGAGGCTATTTTCAGTGAGGACGACCTGCCGGCTGATCAGCAACACTTTTTAGCCCTGAACGAAGAACTCTCACAAAAATGGCCGGTTATCAATCAGATGAAACCCGCCCCGGACGATGCCGATGAATGGAACGGCGTCGATGACAAGTTGAAACTGCTGGAAAAATAGTAACTACTCAGCGTGGATAAACCGCTTTGAAACCGGCCGCACTAAAACCGGACAACTTGCGCGTACCCGCCGCTGTGCCAATCAGAAAAAAAGGCACTCCACGACCACCGTAGCGTAAAAAATCTTTTTTGGCCTCAGCCGAACGCTCAATATCTTTTTCCCGGTAAGCAATGTGCTGGCGCTTCATGTAGTCCCTGGCCTGAACACAATAGCGGCAATGCCGGGTAGAAAATATCAGCACCTGTCCCTTGCTCATTGCCGGCAAAGAGGCTTTCGCA
>JAHXHF010000046.1 GCA_025656895.1 gamma proteobacterium symbiont of Bathyaustriella thionipta | reverse complement strand
ACAGGCATTATAATCTTTAGTCCACTGAACAGTATATAGATTATTGTTTTTCTTAGGGTTTAATCGTTTTCGTTCAAACACTAATTATGATTATGACTATGGCTACGGCGGCTATCCCAACTATAATGTTCGCCACGGTCGCACCGGCCCTAGTGTATACGCTCCAGACAAACCGCTGGATACCGCAGAAAAATATAAACGTCGTGATGAACTGCCTTTATACCAGATGCCACGCCCAAGACCACAACGACCGGTAAATCTTCCTGCACCCGCTCCAGCGGCTCCTGCTTCAGGAGGACGGGTTATTTTCGGGCGTTAGCCGACTGTTCAGACACTTCTGTTCACGCATGGCAGGTTAGTCGGGCTCGAATTTTAGCGATACCGAATTGATGCAATAACGCTGCCCGCTGGGTGCCGGCCCATCTGCAAAAACATGCCCCAGATGGGCGTCACAGCCGGCACAAAGTACCTCGGTGCGGCGCATGCCGTGACTCTCGTCAAATTCAACACGCATTGCGTCCTCATTCAGAGGCGCATAAAAACTGGGCCAGCCACTGCCGGAATCAAACTTGCTTTGAGAATCAAACAAGGCTGCGCCACAACAACTGCACAGATAGCGGCCTGCATCCTTGTGCTGGTAATATTGTCCACTAAAAGCCCGTTCGGTAGCATTTTCTCTGGCTACCCGGTACTGTAAATCATCCAGTTCCTGTCGCCATTCCTGATCGGTTTTTTCTACTCTTGTGCCCATTTTTCAAAACCTCATAAATCTTATCTTGATAGTAAAGGAAAGTCGCCTCTATACTGATCAACCCATTATTACCCAAAAGACCCTGTTATGAGCAAAATTACTTCATTTCACCCACCTGAACGCACCCTGATGGGCCCTGGACCTTCCGATGTGCATCCGCGTATTCGTGAAGCCTTGTCACGCCCTACCATCGGCCATCTTGACCCCTGTTTTGTCGATATGATGGAACAAACCAAGAGCTTGTTGCAATACGCCTTTCAAACCAGTAACGAACTCACCATGCCGGTTTCCGCGCCCGGTTCTGCGGGTATGGAAACCTGTTTTGCCAATCTGGTGGAACATGGCGACAAAGTAATTGTGTGCCAGAATGGTGTTTTCGGCGGACGCATGAAAGAGAACGTGGAACGCTGTGGCGGTATTCCTGTAATGGTGGAAGATACCTGGGGCGAAGCGGTTGATGCCAATAAAGTAGCTGAAGCCCTGAAAAACAACCCGGATGCTTCTATTCTGGCTTTTGTACATGCCGAAACCTCTACCGGCGCGCAATCCGATGCCAAAACGCTGGTTGAACTGGCACATGAACACGACTGTCTGAGTATCGTGGATGCGGTCACCTCTCTCGGCGGGACTGCGCTAAAAGTAGATGAATGGAAGATTGATGCAATCTATTCAGGCACGCAAAAATGTCTGTCCTGCACACCGGGATTGTCCCCCATCAGCTTCAGCGAAGCCGCCCTTGAAAGAGTCAGAAACCGCTCCAGCAAAGTACAAAGCTGGTTTCTCGATTTGAATCTGGTCATGGGCTACTGGGGTAGTGGTCAACAACGTGCCTATCATCATACGGCACCGGTTAACGCATTGTATGGTCTGCATGAAGCACTGGTCATGCTGCAGGATGAAGGACTGGAAAATGCCTGGCAGCGCCACCATATCAATCACCTGTCCTTACGAGCCGGGCTGGAAACACTGGGGCTGGATTTTGTGGTGCGTGAACAGGATCGGCTGCCACAATTAAACGCGGTCAGCATTCCGCAGGGTATTGATGAAGCCGCTATCCGGCGTGAACTGCTGAACCGCTACAATCTTGAAATTGGAGCGGGACTGGGTGCATTGGCCGGCAAGGTATGGCGTATTGGACTGATGGGCTACGCCTCTCGCGCCGAAAACATCCTGTTGTGCATCAGCGCGCTGGGCACTTTACTGAATGAAGCCGGACAAAGTGTTGACACCGGCGCCGCACTGAATGCCGCGCAATCCGTGTTGAACGCACATTCATAAGCAAGCATCCCTCTCGTCATAACAAACGGGCGAGAGGGATAACTTAGGGCTGCAGCAGCCTGCATTTTTATTCTGAATTCAATGTAACTACTCAGCGTACTTTATCAAAAATTCCAGCTCACTGAGTAAATGCTGGCAATTGCCCTATAAATACCAACGCCAATGCTTCA
>JAHXHF010000137.1 GCA_025656895.1 gamma proteobacterium symbiont of Bathyaustriella thionipta | reverse complement strand
CTTTTCTCTTCTTTCTTTCGCTCATTGGTTCATTTCTCCCATCACAGAGTACAGCTTAAACTACTGTCTTGATTATGGGGTCCACTTTAATCCTCTCCAAGCCGCCTTATACCAACCTTGAGATTTTTTATGGAGCGATGATCTGATGGGCTGGACGGAATCGGCAAGAAATCCTGCGACTCCCGATTAAAAATCTTTAAATGTCTCTTCCCTTTCTTCAGTCCCAAAGCAGGATAGGTGCGTAAACTGTTAATGACTATCCTGCGAATATCGCGATTTATTACTCTATTCAACAACATGTTTCTTCTCCCATTAAAAGACCTTAACGATGATGATCCTGCGTTTCTTTCCCAATAACCAAACTGCAAATGCATCCAAACAAATTGATGCTTTCGATCTATTCTTGTACCATGAAACAAGAATGAAAATAGATGCTACGTGTCATTACGTGTCATTACTTGTTGGAAACAACTATGAATGCATGTAAGATAAAAGTCAAGAAAATATTAATGGGAAATATTAATGGCAGATCAAGATGAGGCTTTTCAAAAAGCAATAGGTGAAATAGTTCGCACGAATCGTGTCGAAAAGGGAATGAGCAAAAAAGAATTGGGATTGAAGCTGGGGTACGCAAAAAATTCTGCAGGGCAAGTTATTTCAAAAATTGAAAGTGGAAAAATTTCAATTCCTCAAAAAAAACTACCTGACCTTATAAAAATTCTTGGTATAACGCATGAAATACTGGGTATCACTGATACCAGTATTCCACTTGTAACCCTTTTCACATCAGCCACCGTTGCAGCAGGCGCTGCCCGTATTGCCAGTAATGCTGCATCTCTCATTGCAGGTGCAACTATGATTGCACCAACGGCAATCATCGGAGCCGGCATGATGTATGGGATGATGGAATTATTTAAACATCTTAATGATGAAGATGAAGATGATACAAATATCAATGACATGACATCAGAAGCCGACGATCTGACATCATCAATAAACAAAAACAAAAAAACTCCCGAAGAACTAGCAAAAGTAATCCAATTGTTACTAGACGGAGATGAAGAAAAAATAAAGAAGCTTATAAAGAACTTAGACAAAAATATGAATAAATAAATTCATACGATCTGAATCATCCAGTCTTTCCCTAATATGACCATTTTCGGGAAAGTTGCTATACTCAGACTCAGGAGGAACGGGGTCTATGAGCAATGTCGTCACACTGCACCAAGCATCATTTTCGGGAAAGTTAGAAAAAACAGCGCCGCCACGCAAGCCTAAGAATGCCGATGTACGCAGCCGCGAGCATCTGACGCCGGGCGAAGTGGATAAACTGATGTCGGCCTCCGGAAAGATTGGCCGTCACAGGGCGCGGGACAAAACCCTGATTCTGATGATGTACCGCCACGGCCTGCGCGTAACAGAACTGGTGACACTGCGCTGGGATCAGATCGACCTCGATGCCGGACTGATACACATTAACCGCCTGAAAAACGGCACACCCAGCACACACCCGTTAGGTGGTACGGAAATACGCGCACTGCGGAAGTTGAAACGCGACTACCCGGCCACCCAGTATGTCTTCATCACTGAGCGCAAAGGACCCATGACGGATTCAGCTGTGCGCAAGCTGATGGCCAGGGCAGGGCGCGAGGCCGGCTTTGATTTTCCGGCACACCCGCATATGCTGCGCCATGCCTGCGGTTTCAAGCTGGCGAATGACGGGCAGGACACCCGCGCTATTCAGCACTATTTAGGACACAAGAATATTCAGCACACCGTGAGATACACGGAATTGGCAGCGGATCGCTTTAAGGGATTTTTGGGGGATTGAGTGCTGAACATAGAACAGCTGGCCAAACCAAGTCATCCTAAAACCATCAATGAGGCCGTGGATATTCTGTGCAACATCCTCAGCAAAGAGGGCAGGCTAGCACTCAGCTCAACGGCCAGGGGGGATCTGATTGATCACCATTTTGGCCTTGCTCTGCCGGATGGATCAAACGTATTTGGCCAACGAAGCATTCCAAGCAGTCATGATACAGATGTACCCTGATCTTCTCACCGATCAGGCGGGAAGGCACCGTAAATGGTACTGCTTCTGGTCACTCGAACCTTTAACCCGGTGAAATCAATAACGATATTATTACGTTACGGGGTAACGTATTGTATAATTAGTGTCCGGCAGAAAACTCGCTATTTTCGAGGGGCTATG
>JAHXHF010000264.1 GCA_025656895.1 gamma proteobacterium symbiont of Bathyaustriella thionipta | reverse complement strand
GTGATGCCCATTCTCGTGAGATCGGCTTTCATATGTGCTGTGCAGGTGAGCGTGTCTTTGCCGGTCAGGTCGGTCAGCATGGGGCCAAGCTGGAAGTTATTCACACGCTTGCTGATGTTGAAACGCGGCTGTTTGCCGTTGACGTTCATTTTTACATTGACCCGGGCATTACCCTGGTAAAGCTTGTTGGCGACCGTGTCCAGTGTGATCTGGCCCTTGTCGGCTTTCAGTGTAATAACCACGTCCGCCACCTTGAGCTTGTTTACAGTGAGTTGGCCAAGACGAAAAACACCGTTGATGTCCAGGCTGCGCAGTTGTTCCAGCGGCAGTTCCTGAGAGGCTGACGGCTGCTCGGTGGATGCTGGCTTGCCGGTGGCTTTTTCAGAGGCTGGCGGCAGATAGCGGTCCAGGTTGATGGCATCTACGCTCAGGTCAAAACGCAGTGCCTGCTTTTTTAGATCGGCCAGCCGTATAAAGCCTTTCATGTGTGTGTCATCCACGGTCAGTAGCAGGTCTTCAAAGCCGACCTGTTGGCCTTTGCTGGCTACACGGGTGCTAAAAGCCACTTGCTGTAAAACCCCGGGGTCGGAAGTGGCCGGTGCCGGCATCCCCATGTCCTGCATCCATTGAGACAGATTAAAGGCCGCCAGTTTGAGCTGGCCGCTGACATCCGGTTGGCCGGACAGATTTTTAGCATCCAGTTCTCCGTTCAGTTGCAGCTCGGCAGCGCTTAGCTTGAGACCACTTACCTTGACGGTCTGGCGGCTCATATCGGCCATAACATCGGCTTGCAGGCTGGCTAGCATTTCTCCTTTGGGCAGCCCTTTGCCCTGTGCCTTGAGGCTTACATCCAGTCCTGACAAGTGAACGCTCTGGGCCGTTTGATTGGCTTCCAGAGCGGCTATTATCAGTACATCCAGACTAATGTCATTGGCTGTTTTAACATTTTCCAGGTGCAGTTCAAACGGTTGCATTTTGAAAGACTGGCCATCGGCACTCATGCTGAACCTGGCTTCAAGGGACAGATCGGCTTTCAACGGAGGTTGATTGCTGTCCACCGACAGACTCATTTCAACATCAATACTTTCGCCGGCTTCAATGGCTCCGGTTTTAAGATTAAAGCCGGACAGGCTGGCCTTTTTGCCGCTTTCGGCATCGTTCCAGCTGATTTGCGCATCTTCTATCTGTATGCCACCAATGGACAGGGACTGGCTGCCAGCGGCTGTTTTTTCGTTACTGGCTGGTTTACTGTCAGTGTCGGCTTCACTTTTACCACTGAGGTCATCCCAATTGCTGACACCGGCTTTATTTTTTTGCAGATTCAGGCGCAAGCCTTGCAGTTCGATTTGATCGACCTGTATTTGCTTGCTCAGTAGCGGTATCAGTTTGACATTCACCGATGTGTGTTCAACCGCCGCAAAAGGCTGTTCACCAAAACCTTTGGCATTACTCAGGCTGGCCTGATTCAATTGCAGCCCCAGCCATGGAAAGACGCTTAATTTAATATCACCGTTGAGGCTCAGTGTGCGCCCGGTGGCATCTTGTACTGCCTGGGTAATTTCGGCTTTGTAATCATTCGGGTCAACCAGCATTTTGATGGATACCGCCAATATAATAAGCACGACAAGTAGTGTTAATACAATTCCAACGATCCATTTCAGTAGCTTGGCCATGACCTGTCCTTAATTATGTTGTGTATTACCTGTATCCGCCCTGAAGGTACGGATTCAGATATTATTCGCTGCCCCTAGAGTAGCCACATTGCCAGCAAATTTCAAAGCTGCCTTCCAGTGGCTCACCACATTGTGGACACTGCCAGGCTTCGCCCGGTGTTTTTTGCTGATATTCGGCTATTAAATCCAGCGCACGACTCTCATCGGCATTATGGGCCACCCATATTTCGGGAAACTGCAGTGCCGGTAATTCGCCAGCAGCCCCGGCCAGAAAATCACCCTGCAGGTATGTGTGGATGTTATGGTCAGCCAGATAGTCCATCAACAAGCGGGCTTCTATGCGGTCAGCGGCCTGATAGATTTTGCGCATACTGGATAAATTGAATGTCATTGATCGGACGGCTCATTAAATAGTGTTTGAACGAAAACGATTAAACCCTAAGAAAAACAATAATCTACCTGATTACCCCCATGGCTCAGCCATGCTCAACAACCGCTGAGGCATTGGAGGTGTACGTAGTGCAACATAAGCAAGCCTTGGGAT
>JAHXHF010000327.1 GCA_025656895.1 gamma proteobacterium symbiont of Bathyaustriella thionipta | reverse complement strand
CTGAAGCATTGGCGTTGGTATTTAAAGGGCAATTGCCAGAATTTACTCAGTGAGCGAATGTTTTTAGTGAAATACGCTGAGTAGTTACAAATAAACCAAATAGGACAGTATGAAACAAGTAAAAGTATTATTCGTGTGCATGGGCAATATCTGCCGTTCTCCAACGGCGCATGGTGTGTTTGAAAAAGTGGTATTGGATGCGGGGCTGAGCGAACAGATTGGAACAGATTCGGCAGGTACGCATGCCTACCATGTGGGTGAGCCGCCGGATACCCGTTCACAGGCTACCGCTCGGCAACATGGCGTTGATTTAAGCCATCAACGCGCCCGGCGGGTACAAGCATCTGATTTTTCTGAATTCGATTATGTGCTGGCAATGGATGAAGATAATTACCAGATTTTGTATAGTCAGTGTCCGGCTGAATATCGTCAGCGAGTACGCTTGTTTATGCAATATGCAGCGGAACGTACTGAACGTGAAGTGCCGGATCCTTATTATGGCGGCGGTAATGGCTTTGAGCGTGTGTTTGATATGGTTGAGGCGGCGGCAAGCGGGCTGTTGGCTGAAATACGTAAACAGGCGCACTATTGATTTAGGTATTTTACGAGGAAAGTGTTTTGGCAATCATTAATTCGGGCATGGTAAAGCAACCCGTTAAACGAGCTTTAAAGCCCGGTAGTATGGGGCAGTTTTGGTTAACGCAGGTATTTGTTATCGCCTCCACCATTATTGGTGTTTATCTGGCTGCCAGTGTGGGTTTACAAGAAGCATTACGTTATGAGCAATTGGTTAATCAGCGTGATCTTTATTATATGAATGAGTCACTCAAAGCTGAGTTGGATGATAACCTTCAGACACTTGACCAGTTTGTAGCTGATTTAAAAAATCCGAATATTCGTTATGTGCCACAACGCCGGCCAGATTTTTCAAGATATATTTGGGATGTAATGGGAGAGTCTTCTGTTACTTTTCAAATGCCTGCAAAGATTCTTACCGGCGTGCGGCGTTTTCATGGCAATGTCGATACCCTGTTGGATAATCTGGATAATAAAATTTTTTCGAAAGCGGTCGTGCAAGAACGTCTAAAGCAGCAAAGTATGCAGTTGCGCAAGGAAACCTTTTCACTCATAGAGGAACTGAAAACTGATTTACAGCAGCAGCTGCAGCGCTATGAGCTGATTAAGCTGGATGATCATGAGGTTGGTTCTGGCTGAGATATTCTAGCCCGGAAGTTTCAGCATAATCCTGAATTTTCGCTGAAAAATCAATGGGGTCAGAAATCAATGTGGTCAGACCGAATCGATTTGTATCTATTTGATATTTTTCAAATCAATATCAGTCCAATCTGACCCCATTGGTTTCTTTGACCCCATTGGTTTCTTGAAATTTAAATAAAAGCACAGTAGTGTTATCCAATGGTTTGGAGATGAAAAAGGGCGATAAAATCAATCCTTATTCTTATGCACAAACATTGCAAGAGATAATGATTAGAAAAGCCGTAAAACATCATTTTGAAAAGGAAAAAGAATTATTAACAAGGGAAGTTAAAATAAAGCCACTAACACTATTTTTTATTGATAATATTGAAGAATACAGAAACAAAGACGGATATTTAAAAACTACTGTTGAGAAGTTTATAAAAGCAGAGGTTGAAAATATATTAAAAACAGAAAAAAACAAATTTTATAAAAGTTATTTAGAAAAAACATTAGAAGATATATCACTCACCCACGCAGGATATTTTTCAAAAGACAATTCGGAAAAAGATGAAGCCATTGAAAAAGAGATAAACGAAATTTTGCACGATAAACAAGCAATACTTGATTTAGAAAATCCAAGACGATTTATTTTCTCAAAATGGACTTTGCGAGAAGGCTGGGACAATCCGAATGTATTTCAAATTTGTAAGCTAAGAAGTAGCGGAAGCGAAATTTCAAAATTGCAAGAAGTTGGTCGTGGTTTACGATTACCTGTTAATGAATACGGAAACAGAGTTAAAGACGAACAATTTCACCTAAACTATTTTGTTGACTTTACGGAAAATGATTTTGTTGATAATCTTGTAAATGAAATAAATGAAAAATCGGGAGCTGTATCAATCGAAGATGTACCAGAAAAACTAACAGATAATATAATTACTGAAGTTTCACTGAAATCCAAATCAACCTGACAGTCAGCCATCAAGCCACCATACGCAAAAGCAGTGAAACAAAATCTTTTT
>JAHXHF010000201.1 GCA_025656895.1 gamma proteobacterium symbiont of Bathyaustriella thionipta | reverse complement strand
TTTATAAGTTATTTCTATCGGTAGCATGAGCATGCTTATGAATGGTTTTTGCCAAACAAGATTCTTAAAAAAACAGTGAAACTTCAGTAACAAAGATCAAATGTATCTTTATCTGGCTGCGGAAGATGCCTTTGACAGCGCGCCGCAGGAGCTGATGCAAACATTCGGTAAACCGGTCTTTGTCATGCAACTGCTGCTTGACAGCAACAAGCCGCTGGCGCGTGAAGATATTCAAACGGTACTGCAAAATCTGGCAGAAAACGGCTGGCACTTGCAAATGCCTCCACACACTCATCCGGACAGTTGCCAACATGCATAAACATATCCTCTTATTCGTTTTAGTCATTGCCGCTTTATTGTTTCTGATACCGGTTATCAATCCACCCGATTCACATCCAGAAAAACCACTACGCGGCATGCCTTGGCAAATCAGCACCAATGCCGAGGGGCATCAGCAAATTTTTTCCATGGTCCTGGGACAAACCACGCTTGCGGACGCTATTGAAAAATACGGCCCGCCCGAAGGTCTGGCACTGTTCGAAAGTGAGCAGGGGCAAACGCTGGAAGCATTTTTCGGAACCATCAAAAATGCCGGCCTGAAGGCCAAACTGATCGCCCGCTTGCAACTACCCGCCCATGTTGCTGAACGCATACAGCAGCACGCCAAAGACCAACAGGGAACCCGCAGTGGCGCCAGAAAATGGCTGTTATCCGATGAAGAGGCGCAGAAAAGCCTGTCTTATCCCATCTCCGGTCTAACCTGGATTCCATCCTGGAAAGGCATGGATAGTGACTATCTGCGCCAGCGTTTCGGTGAACCGGCAGCCTGGAAGCAGGTTAATGAGCAAATTGTGCAGTGGTATTATCCAAAGCTGGGGGTAGATATCCAGATCAATTCCGATGGCCCGGAAATATTCAGTTACTGGCCGCTGGAAACATTCAGCATTCCGCAGGATGCCCATTACCACAACAAAACAGCACCCTGAACCCGCTCAGCAATATTCTGAGAAAACAGGAGTATTCGCATGAAAAAACCGCTTTTTATGATACTGGCCCTGGCATTGCTCAGCGCCTGCCAATCCAATCAGGATCGACCGTAAGCATCTCCCTGGTCGGTCTTTCCCGACAGCACTATCCTGACGCTGCAAGAAGCCCTCCATATTCCCGCGCAAACCATGTTTGTACGCCTGCAAGATGGCCACTTTGTCTCTGCCACCGGCCTGGACAGCTTTACCACCTGGTGTGATTTTGAATTAAAAGACCGCAACATGCAGGAATTCATCATTCAGCCGGGTGACTTTATTATCAGAAAAACCCGTGTGTCGGAAACAACCGTACTCACTCAATTGCCCGTCATACTGGCTAGTGGTGATGGCATACCCACCTTTTTGCGGCATGACACAGAAATGTTTCTCGGTTCAGAGCAACAGCCGCAAGTTTACTTGCTGAAATGCAGCTATCTGACCGGACAGCCTGCCGTTGACACTCCTGTTAACGTTATTCGCATCCGCCAGGCACTGGGAGAATACGTTAGCTTTAAACGCCCTGCAGCCGCAAAATAACGGGGCTGCTGCTGCCGCTTTCCAGATCATCTCAATCCATCAGCAATACCTGTATCTGCCCTGAAGATAGGGATTCAGATGAAATTGAATATTTCGTTACAAGCACGTTACGGAGTATTGAACGTAACAAGCAGAAAACATTCTGCCCACTCACCGCACTCAAACAAAAAATATCTTCTTATCCTGTTGTTTTACAAGGATTAATTATCATTTAATCCAAAGTTGGCACGGCTCTCGCTTTATTCAGGTCAAGCAGCAACCTTAAGCGCTGTTACTTAAACAACAGGAGAAACAACATGAAAAAACTGGCTTCTATTCTGATGATTCTGGCATTGGTCTCTGTCGCAGGTTTTGCAAGCGCCGGTGAAGTAGGCACTGACGGCGATCCAGTCTTTGAACGCATCTACGGCGATTAATACGCCAGCATGAAAAACCAGCTCTGCTATCGTCAGGGCTGGTTTTTTTCGATGTCTGAAACTGTTCTGTTAAACTCCTGAATTCAAGTCATACCAATAGGGTCGCAAGTAAATGAAGAGGGAAAGTCAAAATATCCATTATATTTAAAGCTATTCTTTACTAACTGAAGTTTCACTGAAATCCAAATCAACCTGACAGTCAGCCATCAAGCCACCATACGCAAAAGCAGTGAAACAAAATCTTTTTCC
>JAHXHF010000053.1 GCA_025656895.1 gamma proteobacterium symbiont of Bathyaustriella thionipta | reverse complement strand
GCTTCAACCACTTCTTTTCTTTTATTGCTGCGTGCTTCTGCTCTGCTCATGGTTACAGCATAACATGCGAGAACTTATGCAACAATTAATACTGATTTTAACCCGGATGTTTCACCCGGTGCGAGGGCGCATTCAGCAGAGCCCGGTTACCCTTCGTACTTTGCTTATATTCGGTGAATCATCATGAACGATAATGGTTCAATTTCATAGCGACAGGGTGAAATATTCGAGTTAAACTGTCGTGAAATCAAAAGCCTACGCACTGCACCGCCCTGCAGGTACGTATTCAGGATAAAGACTTGCACGAACTATAACCGGATAAACCTCATGAATGAACTGTTATCAACCCCTCTCAGTGATCAGGAACTCGACTGGCTGGATAATTTTCTGCTGGATCGTATTGATGAAGAAACCGACACCTTTGGTCTGGACGAAGGTATTCTTGGTATCTCTGAACTGGATGGCCTGATGACGGCCATCATCAGTGGCCCGGTAATGGTTCCACCCTCACAATGGCTGCCGCAAATATGGGGGGATTTTGAACCCGATTTCGACAACGAAGAAGACTCGCATCAAGTTCTGTCATTGTTAATACGCCACTTTAACAGCATCAGCGACCTATTGATGGAACAACCGCAAGACTTCCAGCCCCTGTTTCTGCAAAAGGAAGTTGATGGTGAAACCTATACCATAGTGTACGAATGGTGCGAAGGTTATATGCGTGGCGTCTCTCTCATTGCCGAGCAATGGAATTTACAAAATATCGACATGCAAACCCTCATTACACCCATCCTGGCCTTTCAGGGCGAGCAGTCTCTCAGCATCCTTGAACAGTTGAGTAGCGAAGAAATAAATGAGCTACAAAAGGCCATTCTCCCGAGTGTGCGCAAAATTCACGCCTACTGGCTGGCGCAACGGCAAGACCCGCAGTCTGCAACAAGCATCCGGCACAAGCAACCCAAAGTTGGCCGCAATGATCCCTGCCCCTGCGGCAGTGGCAAGAAATATAAAAAGTGCTGTTTGCACTGAACGGATTAAGCCGGATCGGTTCTCGCAAACTTCCTGACCGGTCATTGCAAAAACCGCGCTATAATTCACAATGCCTTTTTCCAAGTCAGATCAATCTTTGCCGCTGGTGTGGCTGCTTTCCAGCCATAAAGCCGGTGAATGCAGTCAGTTGAAGGCTCTGGCCAGCGCTCTGGCCTGGCCGTTCAAGCATATTCAGTTAAGCCATGAGCGTTTCCGCCTGCCGCTGGATTTGGCCCGCTTGAGCGGATTGCACGGGCTTGATGCAAACAGCCGCAAGGCACTTAAGGCACCCTGGCCGGATGTCATTCTTTGTGCCGGTGTACGCAGCGAGCCGGTTAGCCGCTGGATAAAAAAACAAAGCGGCGGCAAAGCCAAAATTGTGTTGATTGGGAGCAACTGGGCGCACTACCGCCATTTTGATCTGATTATAAGCACACCTCAGTACCGCCTGCCCGAACGCTCCAATATTTTGCATAATCACATGACATTGCACTGCATCAAACGCCATGAAGCCTTGCCGGCGAACAAAGAACCGGTCATCACGGTGTTGGTGGGTGGCCATTCCGGCCCTTACACCTTAGGTACAAAAGCGGCTCTGCGCTTGAGTAAAGAAATCAACCAGCTTGCTCAGGAACGCCATGCCAGATTGTTAATCAGTACCAGTGCCAGAACCCCGGCGGCGGTAAAACAGGTTCTGCAGCAGCAATGCCGCTCTGACAAGGAATTGTTTGACTGGTCCAAAGACAATACCCGCAATCCCTATCTTTCCTATCTGCAGGCCGCCGATGAAATTGTTGTGACCGGGGACAGTATTGCCATGCTGAGCGAAGCAGTTGCCACCGGCAAGCCTGTACATATTTTTGATTTGGGTAGCGGAAAAAATGCCATGCAAGTGGTTTCCGGCAACAAAGGTGGTGTTGCGGATGATGATTTTCGCTTATCGGCCTTTACCTACAAAATACTGATGCGAACAGGCCCGCAACGTCTCAGCCGGGATATTCGGCTGGTGCATGAGTGGCTGATTAAAAATGACTACGCGGTCTGGCTGCAACCGCCCTACCTCCCATCAGGCCGGCAGGCACCGGACGAAACCCTGGCTACGGTTGCACGCATTCAAAAACTGCTTGCGACTGATGAGTAAAGTGGACCCCTGAGTCAAGACAAAATATCCGTTAATTTAAGTTGCACACATCGTTTCACTTGCAGCAGGACGGCGCTGCCCCGTGT
>JAHXHF010000098.1 GCA_025656895.1 gamma proteobacterium symbiont of Bathyaustriella thionipta | reverse complement strand
AAGGCTTGCTTATGTTGCACTACGTACACCTCCAATGCCTCAGCGGTTGTTGAGCATGGCTGAGCCATGGGGGTAATCAGGTAAAATTTTATCGTCATCATCTGGCTCTGGTTAAAAAAATAAAATCCTGAATGAAACCTATGCCATCCGCAGCCTGTCTTTCCATTCTTATTCCAGTCTATAACTATGATATAGCCGCACTTTTAAAAGTGCTGAATAATCAGTGTAATGCCCTGAAAAAAGAACCGCATATAGAAATTATTGTGCTGGATGATGGCTCGCAGCAAAAATATAATAATCAGACAGTTGCCGCTGCCATCGATCGGGTTCGCTATATTGAATCTGCAGAAAATAAAGGGCGTGCTGCAACGCGCAATCAGTTAATAAAAGAAGCCACGGGGAAATACCTGCTGTTTCTGGATGCCGATATGCAACCGGATAAAGATGATTTTATTCAGCAATATCTGCAACAGGCCGAAAAGCATGCGGATGTGGTTTGTGGCGGCATCAGTTATCAACAAAATAAGGATTATTCTGATGACTATGCATTTTATCTATATAAAAGCAAAAGAACAGAAGCCTTACCCGCAAGCCAAAGAAACCAGTCCCCCTTACGCTATCTCTTTACTTCCAATATTTTGCTGCGGGCAGAATGTGTAGAACAGATCCCTTTCAATACCCGCTTCAAAGACTACGGCTATGAAGACATAGAGTGGGGCATACGACTGGCTGAAAAATATCCGCTTATCCATATAGACAACAGCGCCTCACACATGGGTCTGGTCAGCAGGCAGCAGGTATTTGAGCGAATGAGAGCATCCAGCCGTAACTTCGCGCTGCTTTTATCTCTGCATCCTGACTTTTTTTCAAAAAGTTCAGCAGCGCGCCTGGCGGCTTGTTTACAATATCTGCCTGATTTCCTGCTGACTTTTACAGACGGCTTATGCAAAGGGTTGTTTACTTATCTCGAAAATAACCGCCTGCTTTTTTATGTTTTTCAGTTGGATAAGGTCATACGTCTGTCTCAGGAACTGAAAAACAGGCGGCTGTAGTGACCCGGGTTTTTAACGCCCCTCTGCGTGGTATCGCCTGTTATTTTTAGATATTCAAAACAAACAGTCCTCAATTCAAGTCGTTTTTTAACGACAATTCCTTGGGTTAGATGGGGCTTTACGGTACATTACAGAGCGTTGCAGTACATTCACAGAAAAAACGCCTGAGGAAATATGGCCACTGCCAGGACCAGCACGCAGACTTTTCATATTGAAGCAGAATTGAAAGAAGCGCTGCGTGCCGCAGAACAGAACGAAGCCCGCTCCGTTATCAACATGGCAGCAGTGCCGACTGGTAGGCACTGTGAACAGAAAAGCATCGGGATTTGGAAATTGCAGGGAAAGACGGCTAATGACATCCTTCGCTAACACCCGCCCAAGTGAAGCCGATACCCGCGCCAACTTCATCGACCCTGCGTTAGCGGCTATCGGCTGGAGCAGCACGCAGATTATTCGTGAATATTATTTTACCGATGGCCGGAAACTAGCGGCTAACCAACGTGGTACACGCTGCTTCGTTGACTATCTGTTACACAGTGAAAACCAGCATCTCGCCATTATCGAAGCCAAGAAACAGTCAGCTCACCCCACACAGGGGCTTCAGCAGGCTATCGATTACGCAAAAAAACTCAGTGTCCGGTTTGTCTATTCATCAAATGGAGAGAAAATTTACGAGTTTGATCTTGAGACAGGCAAGGGCGATTACATTGAGAACTATCCAGCCCCGGATGAGCTGTTAGCCCGTTATGCCGGCAACAGCAGTGACCTGGGTAGAGAACTACGCAATATCCCCTTCCACCTTGAAGCGGGAATGCAGGCACGCTATTACCAGGAACTGGCCGTACATGCGGCCACGGATGCAATTGGCAGTGGAAAAGACAGAGCTTTACTGACCCTGGCAACCGGCACAGGCAAGACTTTTATTGCCTTCCAAATTGTCCATAAACTATTCCAGGCAAGATGGAATCGCCACAAGACAGGCTCACGTCGTCCACGTATTTTGTTTCTGGCCGACCGAAATGTTCTTGCTGACCAGGCCATCAACACCTTTAACCCCTATGAGAATGATCTTATAAAAATAGACGGTGAAGAGGTCAGAAAACGCAACGGAGTTGTACCCACCAATGCGCACATATTTTTTGCAATTTATCAGGCAATAGCCGAACGGGAAAATATCGGTGGCTATTACCATGAATATCCGGCCGA
>JAHXHF010000335.1 GCA_025656895.1 gamma proteobacterium symbiont of Bathyaustriella thionipta | reverse complement strand
CATCCTTCCAAGACTACCATAATTGTGTAGCAGCTAAAGCCTTGCACTAAAGTGCATAGTTTTGACTAGCGGCCTGTGACCAATAAAAAGAAATTTGTCGCAAAATTGCATAAAAGACAGCGCTGGTATGAACAACGTCAACCCCGTTTATCCGGCCTGTTTCAAAAAAATCTTCAGCAATTTGGAGAATTGGTCGGCCTGTCGGCAAATGAGGTACAAATTCTGGGATTTGCGGTTGTACTGCAAAGTAACCAGGGGCTGAACTTTGCGACAGACCTGCTCGGCGGGCTGAGCCACAATGAGGTGGTCAACTGCCTGTCCATCGTACTTGAGCTGACTTTCGATGAGGTTTGGCAGGTTCTGTCCCGCCAGGGACTGTTATCCCGTGCGGGTATTCTGCGATTGCCTGCGGGAACATCCGCCTATCTGCGACTCAACCTGAAACCGGGGATGGAACTGGCAAACACTCTGTTTGCCCCTCACAAAAACACCCTGGCTATAGTTCGCAGTTTTTTTCATCCGACCAGTGCGCCACAACTCAAGCCGCATGACTATAAGCATGTCAAAAAGGATTTCCAGTTGATCAAACGCTACCTACGCCAGGCGCAGAAGCAAGGGCTCACTGGAGTGAATATTCTGGTTTATGGCTCGCCCGGCACCGGCAAGAGTGAAATTGCCAGGACGCTTGCGGACAGCCTGGATTTCAACCTGTTTGATATCTCCACAGCGGACAGTAAGGGTGATGCTTTAATCGGTAACCATCGATTTTCCGCCTACCTGCTGTGCCAGCAAATCCTCAGCCGGCAAAAAAAGACACTGATCCTGTTTGACGAAATAGAAGATGTCTTTCCGGATAATTCCTCGTCCTTCGCGGGCGGTGAGGGCCATGAGGATCGGCGCAAGGCCTGGATAAACAAGCTGCTGGAAGAAAATCCGGTACCGGCTATCTGGATCAGTAATGCGATCAAACAGATTGATAACGCCTTTATCCGTCGTTTCGATCTGGTATTGAAGCTGAACCATCCCCCCAGAAAGGCTCGTGCGGAAATCCTCAGCAAGCATCTCCGTGGCCTGCCGGTTTCCAGCCAATGGATTGAGAACGCGGCAGAGAACCCGGATCTGGCTCCTGCGGTGGTATCCCGTGTGGCTCGTGTGGCGGGCACCTTAAAGACCCGCAACAGGAAGGATATGGAAGCTAATCTGGAGCTAATCATGGGCAACACGCTGAAGGCCATGGGTTATTCTGACAAAGTAATCCGACAGCCGGGCCAGACCATTTCCTACCGGCTTGATGCCCTCAACCCGGATCAGAACATCCAGCAATTGGTCAAAGGATTGAAACGACGACCGCAGGGCAGGTTTTGCCTGTATGGCCCCCCCGGCACCGGCAAGACAGAGTTCGGCCATTTTGCCGCCCGTACCCTGGACAAGCCCTTGCTGATTACACGAGCTTCCGACTTGCTGGATTCTTATGTGGGCAAGACTGAAAAAAATATCGCCAGAATGTTTCAGCAAGGCGGCAAAGATGACATGGTGGTGCTACTCGACGAGGCGGACAGTTTTCTGCAGGATCGAACCAGCATCCGTAATAGCTGGGGGGTCACTCAGGTAAACGAATTACTCACCAGCATAGAAGCGTTTGAGGGGCTGTTCATCTGTTCCACCAACCTGATTGATAATCTAGATGCGGCCTCACTGAGACGCTTTGATTACAAAATCCATTTTGATTATCTGACTACAGACCAGGCATGGAGGCTTTTTCGGCAGGTGTTGAAAGATCACCGGGCCGCATTGCACAATCAGAAACACTGGAGGACGGAACTGGCCACGCACAATAACCTGACACCGGGTGATTTTGCCACCGTGGTACGACAGCGCCGGTTGTCGGATCAGCCGTTGACACCGGCCGCACTCATGCAGGGATTGACAGCCGAATCCGGTTTCAAACAGCCTATGCACTCGCACGGTATTGGATTTACCGCCCACATTTAGCCCAAGCGGGGATTTTCGAATCCCCGCTTTCCAGAGCGGGAGTGCAAATCCTGAAAAGGTTCGTTCATCTGAATTATGCGACCAGAAGTGTCGCACTGTTCCTGTATGCTTTCGCAAACAGACCCACTGCTTTTGCTCTGCAAAATACAAACTATGGAAAATTTATGAGCCCTTCTTCGAATCTGAAGTTTCACTGTTTTTTTAAGAATCTTGTTTGGCAAAAACCATTCATAAGCATGCTCATGCTACCGATAGAAATAACTTATAAAT
>JAHXHF010000351.1 GCA_025656895.1 gamma proteobacterium symbiont of Bathyaustriella thionipta | reverse complement strand
GATCCCAAGGCTTGCTTATGTTGCACTACGTACACCTCCAATGCCTCAGCGGTTGTTGAGCATGGCTGAGCCATGGGGGTAATCAGGAAACATTTAACACACTGCTGGCCGAAAAAATTGCAGCTCCCTTGTCGAACAACGATGTATCCGCCTTAAATAACCTGATTGCAGACACTCTGCGTGAATCCGGTGCCATTCGCATCATCATCAAAAATCAGCAAAACCGTATTATTGTTGATTCCAACACAGAGGGAACACAAACAGCTGCCGATAAACAAACGCGTATTTTTACAGCACCGGTTCATTGGCAAGGAGCACAGGACAAGGATCAACTGCTGGGCAGTGTCACCATGCTGTTCTCTTTTGCAAAAATTCAGAAAAGCCAGAATATGGCATTGGAGCGAGGCTTATTGGTGGTACTGGCCGGCTTGCTGCTGACTTCTTTCCTGGCTTTCATGCTTAGCCGCCGCATTACCGAGCCACTGCAAAAGCTGATTGCCGCCTTCGAACGCGCCCAGCAGGGTGATCTGGAAGTACGCGTAGAAGCCGTGGCTATCAGCGAACTGCAGCAACTGGGAGATGGCTTTAATGCCATGGTCGGGCAGATCAGTTATTCACAGGATGAACTGCAAAAACAGATCGATATGGCCACCAGTGAACTGATTGAAACCATGGAAGCACTGGAAATTCGTAATATAGAACTGGATCTGGCACGAAAAAGAGCTTTGCATGCCAGCCAGACAAAATCAGAATTTCTAGCCAATATCAGCCATGAAATACGCACGCCCATGAATGGCATTATCGGCTTCAGTGAACTGCTGTCCAAATCCACTCGTGACCCGGAGCTACTGGAGTATGTGCGTACCATCACGGTCTCGGCCAACAGCCTGCTGGTACTCATTAACGACATTCTTGACTTTTCAAAACTGGAATCCGGCAAGCTGGATCTGGAACAAATTGAGTTTGACCTGAAACAATGCGTGGAAGATACGATAAGCCTGCTGGCTCCCACGGCGCATCATAAACAGCTGGAACTGATTTCACTCTACTATCAGGACGTGCCCGATCGGCTCATGGGTGATCCTACCCGGATACGTCAGATTCTGTTGAATTTACTCGGTAACGCTATCAAATTTACCCATGATGGAGAAATCGTATTGCGCATCAGCGTGGAAGAACAGCACGAGCAAAAAATCAGCATTGGTATCAATGTCAAGGATACCGGTGTGGGTATCCCGGAAACACTCAGCAACCGTTTATTCGACTCTTTTCAGCAAGGCAATGCCGCCATTACACGAGAGTTCGGCGGTACCGGCCTGGGGCTGAGTATCACGCAGAAACTGGTGCAGGCCATGGGGGGACACATCAGCTATCAGAGTAAAGCCGGTGAAGGAACCGCTTTTCATATTGTGCTGCCCATGCTTACGCTTATACAGACACAATCCGAACACCCGCAAGATGAGCACGGCCTGCCGGTTTATCTGATGGATGACAATCATCTTTCCGGCCTGGCATTGCAGCATCAATTAAGCGCTTTGGGATACCCGCTTGAACGCATTCACAGCCTGCAGCACCTGAATGATTTACTGCACGACAACCCACCACCTGATTTGTTTGTGCTCAGTGTCAGCCTGAAAAAAACATCGGAATCTCCCGCTTTGCTTGAGCAACTGAGAAACCTGCTGGATATGCCTTTACTGGTACTCGCCAGCATGGGTGGAGATCATGAACTGCAGCAGTACTGTGAGCAGCACGCTATTTACATCACCGGCAAACCCATTTCCAATGAGCGTCTGACGCAGGCCATCAGACGTTGCCTGGGCCATGCAGGACCGCTTGAATCAACCACTGACGAGCAAAAACCCGGACTGGCGTTACAGGGCCTGCGTCTGCTGGTAACGGATGATAATCCGGTTAATCTTCGCCTGGCTCAGGTCAACCTGAATAAAGCCGGTGCCTCTGTTATCTGTGCCAGCAGTGGCGCCGAGGCTATTCATAACACAGGTAAACAGCACTTTGACCTGATCCTGATGGACATACATATGCCCAATATGAGTGGCATAGAGGCCAGCCGCAGCATACGCCAGGAATCCATACTCAACCGCGACACAGCGATTATCGCTCTGACTGCGGATGCATTACCGGAAACACGCCGGCAGATAGAAGATGCCGGTATGCAGGACTGCCTGTTAAAACGTAAGCGCCAATAAATCAGCACCTATTATTTCACCTGTACATCGGTAACACTTTCTCCTGAGTATTTCACAGGAGATGATCATGGACACT
>JAHXHF010000089.1 GCA_025656895.1 gamma proteobacterium symbiont of Bathyaustriella thionipta | reverse complement strand
GAAGCTAAGGATATTCAGGGTGCAAAAGCACCAGAATCAATAAAACCAAATAACCCGCTTTAAAAAAACGGCTGTTTATGGACGGTAACTATCTAGGATGGATTTATGCTTTCTAATACAAGACCTTCACACTACCTGAGCCTGCTGTTTTTAAGCCTTGCCAGCTCTTCTCTTCTGGCACAAACTCTTACCTGGACAGGTTGCGGCATCAGTCGCAAAGCGTTTATGAGCGAGCTTGCGCTGGCCTACGAGAAAGATACGGGTACTAAAATTGACCTGAGCGGTGGCGGTGCGACCAAAGGCATACGCCAGGTATCACATAAGCAGGCCGACATGGGTGGCAGTTGTCGTCCCAGAATTGCCGAAGCCGATGAAGAAGTAGGTGCCCGCTTGCTGCCGGTTGCCTGGGACGCGCTGGTGGTGATCACGCATAAAGATAACCCGGTTGATAACATCAGTCTTTCTCAGTTGCGCGCTATTTACAGCAGCCGGATCAGTAACTGGAAAGAACTGGGCGGGCCATCCAGACCCATTGAGCTTTATACCAGAAAAGGCAAAATATCCGGGGTCGGATATATGACGCGTAAATTGCTGTTCAATGATCCTGAAAAGTTCTTTATCGGCTCGGACCGGGAATTTCCTTCTTCCGGCCCGCTGGAGCAAGCTATTGAGAAAGATCACTATTCACTGGGCATAACCGGGGTCAGCAGCGCCCGTAAGCGTGACGTAAAAATGCTTACCCTGGATGGCAAAACCCCCAGTTATGACAATATCAAAAGTGGCGCCTATTTACTCTACCGCCCGCTGTATATTGCAACCAATGTAACCGGACCCCATCATAAGGAAGTCACCAAATTCATAGATTATGCCCATTCCAGTAAGGGACGGGAAATCATCCGTAAGGCTGGCAGTGTTCCCTACCTGGACGCCATTCCGCTGGTACGCCGTCAACGCGAGGAAAGGCGCCAGGCCGCTAGATCCAACAGGTAATATCCATAAATTCAGAAGGAATAAAAAAGGGGGAGATTGACATGCAATCTCCCCCTTTTTTTGGCTGCCATCAAGGCTATTGAAGCCCTTTATTTCTTGTCTGCATCACCGTCTTCTTCTTTCCATTTCTGTTCTTCTTTTTGGCGATGACGTTCAATTTCGACCTTACGGCGCAAGTCCATGACTTCCTGACGTTCTTCAACCCGTTGCTCAAGTGCGCCTTCGCGTTCCTTGATGCTCACTTCTCCGAATAGAATCTGTCTGAGTAAACGAAAACCGAACTTCATCAATGCCAGATCATCGTGTTCTATTTCTTTATAAAAAGCGTCATCAAGCACATAGTTTTTAGCAAAGGAAGGACTTAATACAAAACGGCGAAACCGGTCTACATCATAGTTCGCCATAAAAAACAGCTGAAAACTTAATTCCGAGGGTTTACCAATAGTCGGGCCGGCCGATTTCTTTTTAAGAATAAGCTGTGAAAACTCCCGATTCATCTCATCATAAAGACCTACGTCCTGTTCTTTTCGGTATTCACCAATAGTCAGCTCACGGTCTTCTTCATGGCCTTTGCAATGGTCTTCTCTGACCAGCGCGTAGGCAACAGAATCGGTTGCTGCGTCCTTGGGGCGCATAGCCATGTGTGCGACCGGGTAATAGCGACAGGATGTCGGCCGGTCTTCATACACGCTGCAGCCTTCTTCAGTCATGAATAGACATTGGCCACTGTCGTCGGTACGCATTTTAACGCCCGGCAGGCCATCGCCATCCATTTGGAAGGGTACGGTATGTTTTTTCAGTAATTCCGAGCTATCAATATCAAATCGCTTTTTCAGGCGAATAATGTCATAGGGTGTCAAGGTGATATCGGCCTGCTTGCAACAGGCATTAAAGCAGGAAATACCCTTGTGACAGCGAAACTTGATTTTGCTGTTGTTGGTGAGCATTTCCGGCATAACATCGCTGGTAAAGGGTACATCAAACGCTTCAGACATGGTGTTACCTCATAACAAACGGCTTCTTCCGGCGACGATTCGCCAGTGGGTCGGGCATTATAGCAAAATTAACCACTGCTTATGTAACCGGCTTGCATTCAGACTTTGTTTGTTAAGAACAGATGCATGGCTTTTTACCCGGGAAGGCACATTCTCGCAAAGTCGCATGGGGCGTAAAGACCACGTAAGTATCTGCTTTTCCTAGGCCAGCCTGGCGGCTTTGCTAGGAGTCTGTCGGACTTAACCACAGTGACCGCACTGGCAAGCCCTTAAAATATAAAAATTCGACTATTTTATAAGGTATTGCTGTGT
>JAHXHF010000391.1 GCA_025656895.1 gamma proteobacterium symbiont of Bathyaustriella thionipta | reverse complement strand
ATTTATAAGTTATTTCTATCGGTAGCATGAGCATGCTTATGAATGGTTTTTGCCAAACAAGATTCTTAAAAAAACAGTGAAACTTCAGTAAAGAAACTCAGGCCCAGCACAACCAGCAAGCCGCCGCCCAGCAGTTGCAACAGGTTGGGGATGGGCTGCTGCAGCACGACTAATTGAAAAAAAGCCACCACCAGAAAAATGGGAGCCAGATCGCTGAAACTGTTCAGGATTGATCGAGCCAGTGATGAAAGGCCTTTGAGCATGCCGATTTTAGTCTGTCCTTAGTCAGGATGAAGGTGATAATAACTATTCTAGATGCTAGCAGGATTCGGGTGTGGATAATTGACTTTTGTCATCGTACACAGCCGTGATTCGGGAGAAAATCGGCAAATTGCACGGCCAGATCCTGAAATCTGTCTGCCGAGCCATTGAAAAACTTGTATGATGAAGTTCGGGATTTCTATTAGAATAGTGTCACAGACCTTCGGAGAATCAGCTTAATGAGTGTATTCGGTGAAAAAGACCGCTTTGCGATTGAGGCGATGCGTACCCGTGTCGTAGATGGCAAGCCCAAAATCCGTTTTCGTATGTGGGTTGACCACAAAATGGTGGGTGATTATTCTCAGGAAATTGACCTGATTGATTGTGTTAACTACCTGGCTTTTTTCATTTCCTTAACCAATAAACGTTACAAAGCCGAGCTGGATCAGCTCACCAAGGGTGAAGTGTTCGAGACAATTTATTCGGCGGTTAAACAGGGCGACTCTTTTTTATCCACGGATGTGGTTAAAAAGGAAGATAAATCAATGAGTCTGGGTGATGATTATGACTTGATGATGCAAGGCACTGAATACGATAACAGTATTTTTGCCGAGTTTGATGAGGGTGAGTTTTCCGGCAAAATGGATGATTTGAAACCGACTCTAAGTGCGGAAGATTACGAAAAACATTGTCATGTTGACAGTATCGGGCTGGAGTCTTTTAAGGATAAATTCAACATGATTCTGGTGGAAGGTAAGCACGAAGTGCAGCGCTTGTTGTGGCGTTCTACTGATAACCCGCAGATTCATGAAGTTTTTCTGCCGCCCAAATATTTTGAAGATGTCGGCCGTCAGTTCATTTCATGGGCGGAACTGGAAACCGGCATGAAGCTGAAAAAATCCTGGGTGCGTTTGTGGAAAAGCTGAGTCAGGGTGACTCATACCATGGCACCCCGGCGAGCCAGCGCTAGATGCCCGCGATTAAGGTTCAATAACGGCTTCAAAGCGGCCTTCCACTTCGGTCTGATGTTCATCCGCAAGGCTGAGCGATATCTTACCCGGCAAGCGTCCATCCCGAGCCTGTCCAAATTCCAGGGTCATGCGATAGCCGGATGGAATCGCTGAGGTACTGGGGGTGTCTGTATCATTACCCTGCTGCCATTTGATATGAATATGCGGTGAGCTGAAACCCGTATCGGTATTGATTTCCCAGCTCTGGTTTTGCGGCAGTTCGTGATCATTGAAAAGAAAAATGACCAGCGCTTCATCGGCGAAAAAATGATCACCCTGACGAAGCGTCAGTACATCTCCCTGTATGCCTGCATGTTGCAGATGAAAAGTTCGCCCCTTGATGATGCCGCTGACAGCATCCGCCGGTTGTGGGGAATGGTAACGTTCGGCATCAGCAGTTTGAACAACAACCTGGTTGCTTTGTGCCAGCGCCATTTCATTGGCAACACCGGTGGAAACAGCAGAATGCATTTTTCCCATCAGTATCAGGAAACCCAGACTGATTGAGCCGATCAGGCTGAGAATGATAATAACAACCAGACTTTGCTCGGCGATACTGTAATGGCTTTTTCGATCAACATCAGTCTGCAGGTTGCTTTTCAGCTGCAGCGCCTGCCAGATAGCGAGCAGGCCGGTAATCAAGCCGAGTATGTTAAGAATGCCAAAGCCGACTAATATGAGATACGGCAGTTCGGCAAGGGTACAATAAACACCCGCCAGAATAATAAAATTCGGGCGTGTTGAAGAAAACAGAAAAATACCGCCCAGCATCAAGACGCCACCACCAACCAGCAGATAGGAGCCGTAAACGGTCAGAATGATGGTGAAATATTCACCCAGGGATTCGAGTTCAGGTATGCCCGCTGCGGATGTGCCTGGGTCGGTTGCCATGCCGCTGAGCATACCCAGCATACCGGACCCGCCTGCGCCAAGCCCTAAGTAGTGTCCGGCAGAAAACTCGCTATTTTCGAGGGGCTATGACCCCGCCCGCCGTCGAATTCAGTCAATTGCCTGCATTTTTGGCCAC
>JAHXHF010000140.1 GCA_025656895.1 gamma proteobacterium symbiont of Bathyaustriella thionipta | reverse complement strand
GGAAAAAGATTTTGTTTCACTGCTTTTGCGTATGGTGGCTTGATGGCTGACTGTCAGGTTGATTTGGATTTCAGTGAAACTTCAGTTTTATTACTGAACAGCTTCAGTTTAAAGGATAGCCTGTTTTTCTGTACCGGGTCAGATGGTTGCAATGATTAAGCGGGATGTTTCAGCCGGGAACGGCCTGACCTGCGTTGAGCCCTGGCGGACTCACAGCAGGTAAGCAGTGTGCATACAAGAGCGTTATTGCCGGGCGGATTTCAGCAAGGGGATGAGTACCGCCGCATCACCCGGAAATAACTCATGCGGAGCGGCAATGATGTAACGCTCGGATTTGCCCCGCAATGCCGGTAACTGGTTCATGTCCTGGCTGGCAGGCGGTACGATATTGTCTCCCCCCGTATGAATAATGGATACATAGCGTATGTCCGGATGGGTTTGCTGGCCGGTCGCAAACAGCGGATGCCCGGGCGCAAGAGGGGTCAGTTCCAGCAGCAGGGGGGTAGCGCTTTGCAGGCGGTCATAGTCGCTGCCACCGAGAAAATCCTTGAATATACCGCTGACACCGGAATCATCGGCCAGCTCAAGCCCTTGCCAGGCTCGCGGGGTTCCCAGATGCGGCGAGGCAATGGTAATCAATTGTGAAACACCGCTCCCGCCGGTTCTTAACAAAGCCAGACGGGCGACCAGTCCGCCCAGTGAATGCCCTACAATGCTGATGGACTCATCCGGATACTGCATTTGCAGATGACGCAGGATGCTCACCATCGCCTCTACCTGGATTTCCAGTGGGGCTTCATCGGGCAGGGCCGCCAGATAAAGCGGGTTTTTTCCCACCTTGGGAGTGAGTTTCTGCTCACCGGTTGCGCTGATGATGGCAGCCGGCTGCCAGCCGGCTGCAGCCAGCTGTGGCAACACAGCCGAATTTTGCCAGGACGCAGGACTGCCCATAAATCCGTGTACCAGCAGCAGCACGTCAGCATGAGCGCTAAAAGAAGCACTCAGAAAAAAGAAACTGATTAATAATGGGCGCATGGCTTTCATCGGGTATTCTCCAGTTTGTATTAGCCAATATATTAGCATTTGCTTATCTTTGAATGCAAGTCATGCGGAATAACCGTAAATTTCAGCGGTAAATTGTGAGATGCCTTGAGGGGCTGTCATTTGCTAGAATGGCGTTTTTTATTGCAATGGATACAAACCATGAGTCGAATCGTGAACTGTGTAGTGTTGAATCGGGAAGCAGAAGGTCTGGAAAAGCCACCTTATCCGGGTGATTTGGGGCAGCGTATCTATGAGCAGGTATCGGCTGAGGGATGGAAACAATGGTTGGAGCGCTTGACCATCATTATTAATGAAAACGGTATGAATACAGCGGATATCAATCATATAAAAATGATTGAACAGCACATGCTGGGATTTTTATTCAAGGAAGGCAATGAAGGGCAGATGCCTTCTGGCTATAAGCCTCAATGATCAGGTTGTTTATCTGACCAGCTGACAACGGTACAAGATCGCCCCTGTACCGTTGTCCGGGTTAGAACTGGTAACGTGCTGTCGCGGAAACAGTACTGGTTCCTATATCATCAAATTTCAAATCATTCTGATCCGGGCCACTGATCTGGACATACTGGTAACGTAAGCCAATACCAAAATGATCGGTGAATTCATAGTTGCCACCCAGCATGAGTTTCCAGGCTAATTCTTTGTCATCGGCATCTTTGATGTCAGCTAAGCCCAATCCAGCGCCGATGAAGGGTTTAAACGCCCATTTTGTTTCGAAATCATAGTACAGATTGGCCATGAAAAGATTAATTTCTATATCCAGGTCATCTGAACTGGTTATTTTTACCGGTCCAGGAGGAAACACGGTGCCGCCACTGACAGTGGCCTTACCTGAATCAAATTCCGCATCAAAATATTCCCAGGATGCGGACAGGCGTAGTACATCATACGGGTCGAAATGGCTGATACCGATTTCTGCGCCGTAGCTGATGCCATCATCATAGTCGAGTGTGGCATCGGTAATATTGCCTGCTTCGGTAGTAAAGCCAAGATCAGCATCTACATCCGCATAAAAATTATAGCCAATACTGCCTTCTACAAAGACATTCACCGCATGACTGTCGGTAGGTAACAATAATGTTGATGAGGTGGCGATAATGCCGGCCAGGATGGCGAGTTGCTGCGTTCTTCCCTTGTAAATTTCTTTATTGGTCACAGGCCGCTAGTTAGTGTCCGGCAGAAAACTCGCTATTTTCGAGGGGCTATGACCCCGCCCGCCGTCGAATTCAGTCAATTGCCTGCATTTTTGGCCA
>JAHXHF010000031.1 GCA_025656895.1 gamma proteobacterium symbiont of Bathyaustriella thionipta | reverse complement strand
TGCCACTTCCCAGGTTGGCTGCCGAGCCGACCGCATCGCGGAACGGGCCGTAGAAACTGGATGCGTATTTGGCAGAATAAGCCAGGATGCGGGTGTGGATATGACCGTCCTGTTCCAGTGCGGTGCGGATGGCGCCGATGCGGCCATCCATCATATCGGAAGGGGCGACAATGTCAGCACCGGCTTCGGCATGCGACAGAGCCTGTTTGACCAGTACTTCCACCGTTTCATCATTCAGTACATAGCCGCTGGCATCAATCAGGCCATCCTGTCCGTGCGTGGTAAAAGGATCCAGTGCGACATCGGTTATGACGCCCATATCCGGCAGCGCCTTTTTTATAGCACGTACCGCACGTTGAGCCAGTCCGTCAGGATTGTAGGCTTCGGTCGCATCCTCTGTTTTTACCTGTGACGGGGTGACCGGAAACAAGGCCATAGCCGGCACCCCCAGGGCATGCAGTTCGTGCGCTTCGGCCAGCAAAAGATCAATACTAAGGCGTTCTACACCCGGCATGGAGGCGATCTCTTCACGCTGATTTTCTCCCTCAAGAACAAAAACCGGTAAAATCAGGTCATCTATGCCGAGGTGGTTTTCTCGCATCAGGCGGCGCGAAAACTCATCACGGCGCATGCGTCGCATACGGGTGAGTGAAAAAGGCGCGTTATTGTTTGGCATGGCACTCTCTCCTGGATGTAGAATAGGCAGGCTACCTTAGCCTGTCATGACGACTGCAACAAGTCTGTAATAATGATGAGGCCGGATGGCTTGTACAATCATACAACATCAAATTTGCAAATATAAATTCAACCGGGTTTTATAAGGAGTATTTTTCAGATGCGTAAAATTTTACCAGTACTGCTCATGATGCTGATAGCGAGTCCATTATGGGCTGACGGAGTGTATGAAAAACGCAGTAAGGCATCGGTAGATAAGGTTTACACAGCGGTGCATGATGCGCTGGAAGAAAGCTATTTCTGGGTAGTGCATGAAATCAATATTGGCGACAATCTAAAGCATTTCAGTGAAAACTGGGGCGACGATTACAACCGTAATAAATTAACCGCTATCCGTTCCATGATTATTTGCAATGGTGGCTATGCCAACAAGATCAGTAATACCGATCCCAAAATGCTGGCCTTGTGTCCCCTGCGTATCAGTGTGGTTGGTCATGCTGATTATGTATCGGTATTGTTTGCTCGTCCTTCTGTGCTGGCTCAAGGCAGCCCCGCCTTGCCTTTGGTGCAGGAACTGGAAAAATCCATAATCGAGGCGATTGAAAACGGTGTGGTTGTAGCAGAATGAATATGCCCCGTCACCCTTCAAGCAAGGGTCGCATCTATGATGTGTGCGAGGCTGATTTTGAACAACGCGTCATACAGGCCTCGCAGCAGCAACCAGTGCTGGTGGATTTCTGGGCCGAGTGGTGCTCACCCTGCCTGATGCTGGCACCTTCGCTGGAACGGGTGGTGTGCGAATGGCCGCAGGAAATTTGTCTGGCCAAACTGGAAGTGGATGACAATATGCGTCTGGCGGGAAAATACAAGGTACGCGGCTTTCCCAGCGTGCTGCTATTCGTGGCCGGCGAGGAAATTGCGCGTTTTGTCAGCGCCAAGCCGGTACACTGGATCGAGGAATTTTTGCAGAATAACCTGGGAGTCTAGGAGTCTGTCGGACTTAGGGGTTCGTAGCGAGGCGAGTGGGAAATCGAGGGCAGTTTTTCGATCTTTTGAGGCGCATAGTGGGTCTACGCAACGAAAACTTTGCCAGGAGCAAAGTTTCACGCCGGCCCCGTAGGGGTGAGGCGCAGGGATGCGCCGAATAAAAAGATCGGGAAAATGCACCGATTTCCCATCGCCGCAGTAGAATCAGCCTAAGTCCGACAGACACCTAGGAGTCCATTGGCACAATAGCCGCTTTGGTGATCATGCACAGTCTCGCTGAGCCGACTCGATGGGTAGCCTTTTGCAGACCTATAACGGTCGGGCTTCCCCCGCAGGAGGGGGAAGTGGTCGTTCAGGCATCAGTCTGATAAGGAACGCGGAACAGGATGCTGTACAACACCGGAATAATAATCAGCGTCAGTATGGTGGCAAAGCCCAGACCGGCCATCAGGGTGATGGACATGTTGACAAAAAAGGCATCCGAAAGCAGCGGGATTACACCCAGAATGGTGGTGATGGCGGCCATGCTAACCGGTCGCAGGCGGCTGACCGCCGAATCAAGGATACCGGTTAACGGGGGTTTTCCTGCTTCAATTTGCTGATCAATCTCTTCAATCAGCACAATAGCATTCCTGATCGGGCTGTTAATCAAGAAT
>JAHXHF010000185.1 GCA_025656895.1 gamma proteobacterium symbiont of Bathyaustriella thionipta | reverse complement strand
TTTATAAGTTATTTCTATCGGTAGCATGAGCATGCTTATGAATGGTTTTTGCCAAACAAGATTCTTAAAAAAACAGTGAAACTTCAGCTACTGATGTCCTGTGCCAGAAAGACTTCACTGCGACTGGTTGCATGCAGTTCACGCAGAATCTCTACACCGTCAATTTTCATGCCGGCAGCCAAAGGAGGGGGGAAGGGCAGTTCGGTTATTTGTTGCAGAATATCGTCTTCGTTCTGCGTGGGCAGTTGCAGTACTTTCAGCAGTTGAACGGTAACATTGTCACAACTGCCGTTGTGCAGGGCTTCCTCGACCAGGGCATTGGCGCCCGCCTGCAGGTTATCACCATGCTCAGCCAGCAGTGTACTCAAACGGTTGTCGGTCAGGTGGCCGCTGATGCCGTCGGTGATGAATAGAAAAACATCATCCGTTTCACACGCCAGAGAGCGATAATCTATATCCAGATGGGCATCAATTCCCATCGCGCGGGAAAGAAAATCACGATCTTTGGATACCCATACGCGGTGATCATGGGTCAGTTGTTCCAGCTGGCCGTCCCGAAACAGATATAAACGGGCGTCTCCGACATGGAAGATATGCGCGGTAGTGGATTTGATGATCAGGCCGGTAAAGGTTGTCACCATGCCGCGTGCCGAGTCATAACGCATCTGGCCCTGAGAGAACAGCCAGCGGTTTATCGCTCCCAGTACCTTGGTAACCGAGGTTTTGACCGTCCAGGAATCGGGCGTACTCTGGTAATCGCTCAGAAAGCCCGATACACATACTTCAGCGGCTTCACGCCCCCCTTCGGAACTGCTCATGCCATCCGCAATGGCGGCGGCAATGCCCTTGCTCAAAAGGGCGCCGCCTTCGGGTATCAGGGCATCGGCTGCATCTGCATTTTCCGCTTTATTGCCTGCCTCGGTACGAACTGCATAATCTATGGCCAGTGTGCCGCTCATGGTTTGATTTTTACCTTGTTGCCGGACTTTATCCAGGCTCTTTGCCTGGCAAAGAGCCTGTCGGATGAGGATGGATTGTTATCCGTTCAGCCTACATCAATCATCTGTACGGTACCATCATCCAGCACTTCTGCGGTATGTCCTTCCGGTTCATCCAGAAATTGAACTGCAATCAGAACAACAATGGCGGCCGCTGCAATCACCAGAAAGAAATGAGACGGATCGGTGAATGAAAAAATGGTCAGAAAAGTAACCGCACCCACATTGCCGTATGCACCGGCCATGCCGGCCACCTGCCCGGTCATGCGGCGTTTCACCAGAGGTACGATGGCAAATACAGCGCCTTCACCCGCCTGCACAAAAAATGAGCAGGCCATGGTGGCAATAACGGCTAAAGCAAGCGGCCATTCCGGGGTAATATGACTTAACAGATAATAGCCGATAGCCAGACCGGATATCAGAATGGTCAGTGACTTTTTGCGTCCGAAGCGATCACTGAACAAACCGCCACCGGGACGGGCTATCAGGTTCATGAAGGCAAAACCGGAAGCCAGCATGCCGGCTTCCACAATGGAAAGGTCAAAGGTGTCTTTGAAAAACAAAGGCAACATGGAGACAACCGCCAGTTCCGAGCCAAAGGTTACAAAATAGGCCAGATCCAGAATGGCCACCTGTTTGAATTTATAACGGTGCAATTCGGCAACCGGTTTTTTGAACACATGTCCATTAATACGCCATACCTGTGAGGTTTGATACAGATAAAGCAGCACCAGACCAGAGTAAATAGAGACGGTCACGGTGCCCGGTAACATTTTAAGATTGTGCGGACCCAGTTTCCAGGTAAGCACGGCCAGTGCGGCATACATGGGTATATTCATCAGCAGGTAAAAGAAAAAATCACCTTTGCTGGTTACTTCCATAGCACCGGTTTTTTTCGGTTTGAAATAGGTGGAGCCCTTGGGTGTATTGCGCGCCAGTTTGTAATAGACAAAGGCATAGACAAAAGCGATAGCGCCGGTCAATGCAATGGCATAACGCCAGCCATCATCACCGCCGAAGGCAAGCGCAATAGTAGGCAGGGAGAGGGCGGCCGCAGCTGAGCCAAAATTACCCCAGCCACCGTAAATGCCTTCAGCCACACCTACCTGACGAGCCGGAAACCACTCACCAATCATGCGTATACCAATAACAAAACCGGCACCGACAAAACCCAGCGCGAAGCGTGTGGCTGCCAGCATCTGATAAGAGTCAGCCAGCGCAAAAAAGAAACAGATGATGCTGGAGATAAATAGTGTTTGAACGAAAACGATTAAACCCTAAGAAAAACAATAATCTATATACTGTTCAGTGGACTAAAGATTATAATGCCTGT
>JAHXHF010000041.1 GCA_025656895.1 gamma proteobacterium symbiont of Bathyaustriella thionipta | reverse complement strand
GGGGTCGCCAGTTGCGCAATTAAAAAAGTAAAAATAACGCTAAAATCGTGTCAAGCACTTTTTTGTGTTATTTTCGCTGAGTAGTTACGAATTGACAGAGCTTGTACGTGACAACCAGGGTACTTATCATGAACGCCAAACCAGCATTGCGTTGGTTGAGTAAATGCAGGGGAATATAACGATGATTCGCAAAATAAATTTAAAAAACACAGGTCAAAAATTTACGATGAGTAAATATTCGCTGGCATTTAATATCTGGTCATTCACTTTGCTTTGTGTGTTAGGCGCAAGCGATGTATTTGCGGCAAACCTGACCGGGGTAGATTACTTTGCTTTGCCTGGTGATCGCGTCAGAGTTGTGTTGAAAACAGATGGACTGGATGCTGAACCCACACATTTTGTTACCACCAATCCATCCCGTCTGGCTTTGGATTTTGCTGGTATGAATATGACTTTACCGGTAAAAACAACTGATATCGGGGTGGGCATGGTGAGTACCGTAACTGCGCTTGAAGCAGGCGGGAAGACTCGGGTGGTATTCAATCTTGTGGCTGAAACAGCTTATGATATTCGAACCAAGGGCAATGATGTTGTTGTTACGGTCGGCTCAGGTGGAGCGGGCATACAGGTGGCTCAAGACGCCAAAAAAGTAGCCCGAAATGAATCGGCTCAAGTCAGTCGCAAGCTTATACCTGGAAAAAAAGGAATTGAGAATATTGATTTCAGGCGGGGTGATCAGGGCGAGGGACGCATTATTGTAACTCTGTCAAATCCTCGTACTATTGGTGATGTCCGGGAGCAGGGCGGACGTGTATTACTGAGCTTTGCTAACACTAAAATCCCGGCAGACCTTCAGCATAAGCTGGATGTGCTGGACTTTGCTACACCGGTTAAAACAATCAGTACGCGCCAGGTTGAAGACGATGTGGAAATGGAGGTTTTGCCAGTCGGCGATTATGAATATCTAGCCTATCAGGCTGATAACATTTATACATTGGAATTTCGTCCACTGACCAAGGTGGAGAAAGAGCTGAAAGAGCTGCGCAACAAGACATTTAAGGGAGACAGGCTGTCCTTGAACTTCCAGAATATTGATGTGCGTAATGTACTGCAGTTACTGGCTGACTTCACCGATCTTAATCTGGTTGCCAGCGACACCGTACGGGGCAGTATTACTTTGCGACTGAAAAACGTACCCTGGGATCAGGCCATGGACATTATCCTTAAGACCAAAGGACTGTCCATGCGAAAAAATGATAATGTTATTCTGGTGGCACCAACAGAAGAGATTGCGGCACGAGAGAAACTTGAGCTGGAATCCATGCAGCAGGTAGAAGAACTGGCCTTGCTGCATTCGGAATTTATCGAAGTTAACTACGCGAAAGCTTCTGACCTTGCCAGTTTGTTAAAGTCAGGGGATAACCGATTGATGTCAGAGCGCGGGCAGGTTTCGGTTGATGAGCGTACCAACATGTTATTGGTACAGGATACGAATGCCAAGTTAGAAGATATACGACGTTTGGTGGCAATTCTGGATGTGCCGGTTAGACAGGTTTTGATTGAGTCGCGCATTGTGATCGCCAATAACAATTTTTCACGTGACCTGGGTGTGCGCTTTGGCCTGAGTACAGGCTACACCAAAGGCAAGAAGTACGGCAGTATCTCGGGTGGCAAACCAGGTTATCTGGGTAATACTGCGGGCAATCAACCGGGTGTCGAAAGTCCGGCAGGTTCTGGCCAAGAGGCTTTGCTGGTTAATCTACCAGCTACCCTGGGTGGTGATCGTGGTGGTGCTTTTAACCTGTTGGTCGGTCGGCTTGGAAACTTTTTACTGCAACTTGAAATTACCGCTATGCAGGTTGAAGGTCGGGGTGAGTTGATATCCAGTCCTAGAGTAATTACCTCTGACCAGAATGAAGCCTTTATCCAGCAGGGTGTTGAAATCCCCTATCAGGAGGCCTCTTCTAGTGGCGCAACCTCGGTATCTTTTAAAGAAGCGGTACTGGAGCTCAAGGTAACACCTCATATCACACCGGATGACCGAGTCATTATGGATCTGGCGGTGAAAAAGGATAACCCGGACTTTGGTCGTGCCATTGGCGGGGTACCCCCGGTTGATACGCGTGAAGTTCAGACCTCCGTATTAATTGATAATGGAGAGACTGTCGTTCTGGGTGGTGTGTTTGAGCGGGATAAATCTACAAGTACGGAAAAGATCCCGTTTTTTGGTGATCTGCCGTATTTGGGATATCTGTTTAAGCAAGAAGCTAACACAGACGATAATAGAGAGTTGCTGATCTTTGTAACACCTAAAATTCTCGTAACTACTCAGCGTACTTTATCAAAAATTCCAGCTCACTGAGTAAATGCTGGCAATTGCCCTATAAATACCAACGCCAATGCT
>JAHXHF010000354.1 GCA_025656895.1 gamma proteobacterium symbiont of Bathyaustriella thionipta | reverse complement strand
ATATTTGGCTTGCATGTCTTTACCTCAAGGCGCCCCATTTACGTTAAATAGATAATTTCTAGAGGCGAAAGGTATCCTGACACAGGGGGAAGGTATCCTGACACAGGGGGCAACAGGCCAGACAATCCTGGTCATCCAGCAATTCTTCATGGCTCGTATCCATGCGGTCAAACAAACGCCAGAAAAACGGCTTGGCTTCACGCCGGTGGTATTCCAGCGTCCAGGCCATGTGGCGGCTTAAAGCAGACTTTTCAGGATGGTTTTTCTTCTCGTTTTCACTCAACGCTAACAGGCGATCGCGCAGCATAACCCGCTCGGTCTGCTCCTCTTGTGCCGGTGCGGGTTCCGGCTCGTTGGCAATGTATTCAATACCATTTTCCTGTTGCCGCTGGCGCAACCAGAAGGTCAGCTCCTGAGTGGAATTGCAATCATCAATATTGTAATCGCGGATATTGTTCAGGGTTTGGGAGGTACGCCAGTCATCACCATCCTGGGCAGAGCGCCATGCCTCGTACACAACCACAGAATCACCACCCGCGCCCACTTCGGTATCGCGGCTTTGCCGATACAGATGCTCTACATTCTTTAAAGAATATCCGGGTTCTCCCACATAAAGGCCATGTCTTACAATCTTGTACAAATCGACAAATACTTCATTTTTTAATAACTGATCAACTTCATATTCACAAACACCATAACGCCCCATCAACTTGCGACAGGCGGTAATTTCATAATGTCCATAATGATAAATATGCAAATCCTGGTTGTTTCTCCAGCGTTTATAAACCCAGTGAACAAAGTTCATGAAAGCAGTTTTTTCCTGATTTCGGTCATGCGCCCAGAAATCAATAAAATCCCGCTGGCCATCTTCATTAAAAAGAGTAGCACCCCACAGGTATTCCAGGCCGCCATCAATAACAGGAAAACCTTCAATATCAAAAAACACATCCTGATCAGAATGAGCCGGCAGCATGCCCAGTCCGATACGTTGTTGTGTGTTATCAATGACCCGGTAAAGTGGTCGCGGAAGATGGCGGCTTTCAATCTGCAACCGGGCCTGTATCTTTAAACGGGAAAAGGTTTCATCACCTATGCGGGGAATCGTGTCAAGATCGGTCTGCATAAGATCAGCGCAAGTCAGGATGCCCCTGGCTTCAAGTTTTTTGATTTGAGCGTGGGTAATATTAGCCGTTAAAGACAAATGGTCGCGTGCTTGCAATACATCCCCGGCGAATTTCGACCAGCGGCCAAACTCTCTTGAATCAGCCGGGTCTGCCATGCTGTTAAGATCAAAGCGCTGATGAAAGCGCAAAAACTCATCACGAATATGGCTGTAATAGAAATAATAATCATCGGTTTTGAAGCGGTGGGTTTTGTTATCACCACTAACCACAGCAATTTCACGGGGTCTAAGCCCCTGCGCCTGCTCCAGCATTTCGGCATAACAGCACAATTGCACCAGAAAATACGGTTTAACATGAGAAGCCAGCTTGGTATCCCAAACCTCGTAGGAATAATCCCCCAGCCTGCTGGCCAGCGGAACCTTTCTGAGAAAATCGGCATGTCCCCGAAAGCAGGAAATATTATCTGTTGCTTCAGGCAGATTAAACAAACAAGGGGTCTACCAGCTTGATTTTTACAGATACAGCCTTTATATAATAAAGCCATGTCAAGATTACCCCGAATAGTGGTACCCAATCAGTCTTTGCATATTATATAAGAATCAAGTTGGCTGACCCCTTGTTTTGACCCCTTGTTTTGACCCCTTGTTTTTCTAAAAAATCATCATGAGCAAATGCTGTCAGTGCTGTTTTATCAATTGGCAATCCAAATTAATGAACAATTGAAATAAAACCATCACGTTTTTCTAATGACTTGTTTTCAATCATTAAGGATATCTGGGTTTTAAATAATTTTTTCGACTGGGCTGTCAAACGATGAAAACCCATTGCACCTGCTGCATTGGACATAGCTTCATCTTCTGCAAGTGAGAATCCTCTTTCCACTTCCTGTAGTATTGCCGAACTGATTTCTTCGGGAGGCACATAATCAAATCGTTTTGAAGATGAATCAAGTTCTGAACGATCACGCACTTCTGCTTTTTCCATACTTGACAACCAAACAAAATCACCTTTTAGTTGTATTTTTCGTGCCTGAACACCATAACGAATCGCATTAGAAACCGAGGTTTGAATTCTCTTACCTGCACGTTTAAGACTCGAACCTTCTGTGATACGTCGAATAATTTCAGTTTTATGAACAGGCGACTCAACTTCAATAACAGCAGAAACATACCCAAAAAGTTGTTGTGGCGTTAACTCATGAACTGAAGTTTCACTGAAATCCAAATCAACCTGACAGTCAGCCATCAAGCCACCATACGCAAAAGCAGTGAAACAAAATCTTTTTCCCG
>JAHXHF010000018.1 GCA_025656895.1 gamma proteobacterium symbiont of Bathyaustriella thionipta | reverse complement strand
GATGCACCATAATACGGATACTTACCCTGTCTCTTATTTCTATCCAAGCTTTTTAGTGGTACTCGTTTATGATTTAAAAATTCGGCCACATCTGAAAGCCTTTTTAATGGCCACTCAACACTCATAACCCAACCCCGCTAAATTCTTCTTAATCTCACCTTCCAAACGATCAGATTCTTCAAACTGTGTTTTTAAGGTTGCGGTTAATCGTGCCATTTTTTCTGCAAATGGTTCGCCATCGTCCTCTTCGGCGGCTGCGCCCACATAACGCCCCGGCGTCAATACATAGTCATGCTTTTGAATACCTGCCAATTCAACACTGGCACAAAACCCAGCAATATCCTCATAACCAGTCCCCTCTCCCTGTGGGAGAGGGTTAGGGTGAGGGCAAACCGCCCCAAATATCACCTCCAAAACCCCTTCAATCTCAGTCAACACTTGTCGATTATCAAAACGAATCACACGAATACCCTGTTTGTTTAAATTCGCTGTACGTATTTGATCTGCTGCTTTTCCTTCGCTTGTATGATGTTGGCTACCATCCAGCTCAATGATGAGTTTATGCTCATGGCAATAGAAATCGGCTATATAATTATCTATGGGGTGTTGTCTTCTAAATTTCGCATTCGCTATTTGCCGATTACGTAATAATTGCCATAGCAGTTTCTCTGCATCTGTTTGGGTTTGTCTTAATTTACGGGCAAGCTCAATCAACTTGGCAGTGGCTTTTTTAACTTCACCGCCCTCACCTGAATCCTCTCCCGAAGGGAGAGGACTTGAATGCTCCCTCTCCCCTTGGGAGAGGGCTGGGGTGAGGGTTTGCCAATTGTGAAAGGTTTCCGTGACCTGGTTTAAGTCTTCTGGTGTGAAGTCTCGCAGTACACGGTCTTTCATATAGCCCAGATTGCGCGCATCAATAAATAACACTTCGCCTTTGCGATCTCGCAGTTTTCTGCCAGCGGCACTGCTGCGTTCGCCTTTGTTTTTGGTTAAAAACCAGATGCAGGCGGGTATTTGGGTGTTGGTGAATAATTGCCCGGGTAAGGCGACCATGCATTCAACGAGGTCGTTTTCTATCAGGGCTTTGCGAATAGCGCCTTCGTTATTGGTATTACTGCTCATGGAGCCATTGGCTAATAACAAGCCCATGCTGCCATTGGGTGCGAGGTGGTAGAGCATGTGTTGTAACCAGGCAAAGTTGGCATTGCCGCTGGGGGGTGTGCCATATTGCCAGCGCGGGTCGTTTTCATCGACGCCGGTGTCCCATTCCTTCATATTAAATGGTGGGTTGGCCATGACGAAGTCGGCGCGCAGGTCTGGGTGCTGGTCGTTGGTATAGGTGCTGGCGGGTTGTTTGCCAAAGTTAAAGTCGATGCCGCGTATCACCATGTTCATTGCCGCGAGTTGCCAGGTGGTGTGGTTGGCTTCTTGCCCGTAGATACTGACATCACCAATTTTGCCTTGATGTTGGGTGATGAAGTTTTCTGATTGCACAAAGAAGCCACCGGAACCGCAAGCGGGATCGTAAACGCGGCCTTTAAAAGGTTCGAGCATTTGCACGATGAGGCTAACGATGGATTTAGGCGTGTAAAACTGCCCGCCTTTTTTGCCTTCTGCCAGGGCAAATTGACCGAGCATGTATTCGTACACATGGCCGAGGATGTCTTTTGAGTTAAGGGTAGCGTGATCGAAAGGGATGGTTGCCACTAAGTCGATTAACTCACCGAGTTTGGCCTGGTCTATTTGCAATTGGGTATAGCGTTTGTTGAGTACGCCTTTGAGTTTGGGGTTGTCGATTTCAATGGCTTCCAGGGCGTTATCGATTAAATGACCTACTGAGCTGACCTTTACTGTTTTGCCATCAGCGATAGGCAGCTCTGCACCGCCAATCACGGTTTTGTTATTGTCTTGCAGAAATATCCAGCGCGCCTGGGGCGGCACCCAGAAGGTGTTGGTTTCCAGGTAGTAATCGCGTACTTCAAGCTCTGTTTTGATTTCTTCGATATATTCATCACTGTCTTCACCGCCGAAGTCTGCGGGGTCCAGGAAGTAATCTTGCTCCGGGTCTTGCAGCTGCGCTGTTAGCTCTTCTTTTCGCAGATCAAAGGCATCAGAGACATATTTAAGAAAGATTAAGCCCAGCATGACGTGCTTGTATTGCGATGCATCGAGTGATGGCAATAGCTTGTTGGCGCTTGTCCAGAGTTTTTTATCGAGATCGTTTAGAAATTGTTGTTCGTCCTGTTTCACTTTGTGCTCCTGTCATGAATGTGGCTACCATTTATTTTTCCATTCAGGCAGGCATACCTTTATTTTATATTTTCTTAAATAGTGTCCGGCAGAAAACTCGCTATTTTCGAGGGGCTATGACCCCGCCCGCCGTCGAATTCAGTCAATTGCCTGCATTTTTGGCC
>JAHXHF010000028.1 GCA_025656895.1 gamma proteobacterium symbiont of Bathyaustriella thionipta | reverse complement strand
CCCAAGGCTTGCTTATGTTGCACTACGTACACCTCCAATGCCTCAGCGGTTGTTGAGCATGGCTGAGCCATGGGGGTAATCAGGTAAATTTTAATGCAGATTGAGCGTAATGCGGCCGATATTGAAAACATTGTGGGTCGGGTGGAACAGGTCGTGCGCGTCTCTGCCGCCTACATGAAGGACAATCCGAGCCTTACCGAAGCGGCTGTTTATGCCCAGTTAAGAGCCAATCTAAAAGCAAACTCCCTGATTTTTGGCAGTGCGGCCGCTTTCGCGCCCTATAGCTTTGACAAGCAACAGCGCTTGTTCGCGCCTTATATTTATCGCGCTGGAGATGGCCTGAAACAAATGGACATCGGCAAGGAGGGTTATGATTATACCCAGCCAAAATGGTCCTGGTGGAGTTCGGCACAAAGCAGTGCCAAAGCAAGCTGGAGTGACCCGTACTTTGACCAGGATGCCGGTGAATCACTGATGGTGACATTCAGTGAGCCGTTTGCAAACGCAGCCGCTATGCGTGGTGTTATCACCGCCGATATTTCATTGCCCTCATTGCGTCAATTACTGCAGCAGAAAGTTACTGCAGGCATACCGACCATACTGCTGAGCCAGTCAGGACATTATCTGTTTCATGCCGACGCCGCGCTGGTGGTTTCCGGAAATATTTTTACCCAATCACGGCAGCGTCAACAAAGCTGGAAGGAAACCCTGGGACATCTGGTTCTGTCCGGCAAGGCCGGCTCTTATGCCAGTGGTGAGGGTGACGATGACAGGGTGTGGTTTTATGCGCCGGTAAAAATCAATGGCTGGGGTATTGCCCAGGGCGTACCGAAAAAAATGCTGGAAGCCGGTTTGCAACAGCAGCTGAAACGCTATGCGAGGATGTTTATCGGAGTACTGTTGCTGGTCGGAATCTTTATCTGGCTTATGCTGGGGCGAATATTACGCCCGCTGAATCAACTGGATGAGGCAGCCCGTTCCATAGCCCGGGAGCAGCCCATTGTTTTGCCGGAAATCAGTACGCATGATGAACTGGGGCGTTTGGGTGATGCCTTCAACAGCATGATGCGTACCTTGTTGAAACGTGAGCGCGCCCTGCGTGACGCGCGTGATGATTTTGAACAACGCGTGAATGAGCGAACCGAAGAACTGGATAAAATCAATCATCAATTACGTTATGAAGTTGAAGACGGCGAACAGGCGCGTAGAAAACTGCAAAGTAGTGAGCAGCATTTTCGTACTCTGGTTGAAAACTTGCCGGGAGGTGTTATTCGCTGCTTGTGGGAAGATGGCTGGGTAGTCCGCTATGCCAGTGGCCAGATTGAACAACTGGTTGGTTTGAGCATACGCAAATTGATTGGCCAGCCTTATTCGCATCTACTCGATCAGGTGCATCCGCTGGATCGTGAACGGGTGCAGGAGGCATTGCAGCAGGTCAACGCGCAACAAAGCCAGTTAAATATTGAATACCGGGTGTTAAATCCCAAGAGCGGCATTATCTGGATCAGGGACATCAGCCGGGTGGTCTATGATGAGCAGAATAAGCCCAGACTGCTGGATAGTTTGTTGTTTGATGTAACGGATAGAAAACAGGCATCAGCCGCCTTGCGTCACAGTCAGGAGCGCTTTCAGTCTCTGGAAAAAGGACTGGAAAAAGAGTATTTCTTTTTTTCACGAGATAAAAAGGGCAAGATGACGCATATCAGTGCTTCTGTTGAAGTGATTACGGGTTACAGTAAACAGGAGATCGGCGACGATTTTGATTTTTTGCTGGCCGATGCAGCAGCAAAAGAACGTTTGCATGAGCGTATGCAGCATGTTTTGAATGGTGAACAACCCAACCCCACTGTGGTGAATGCGCGTTGTAAATCCGGTGAAATCAAACAGCTTGAAGTGATGAGCGTAGCAGTGCGCTCGGAAACAGGTCAGATTGAGGCGATAGAAGGCATCGTGAAAGTGATCCCTTGATCGGGCGGATTGCAGTGGCCATCCGGGCCGCTCTGTAACTTTACTATTCGCCGAATAGTAACGGAATCGGTAATATGACAATGAACAATCCTGAAAAGCCGGCTGTTTTGCTGGTGGATGATAATCCGGCTAATTTACAGATTTTACATGCCACCCTGCGGGACGGTGGTTACCGCCTGCTGATTGCCAAAGATGGTGAATCGGCGCTGAATATTATTGCTCATGTCCACCCGGCACTGGTACTGCTGGATATTATGATGCCCGCTATGGATGGTTATGAAGTTTGCCGGCGCATCAAGGCGGATACCTTGATGTCACGTACATCAATCATATTTTTATAGGCGCTGGACGATACCGCCGATAAGGTAAAAGGTATCCTGATTACCCCTAAGGCTCAGCTACTGAGCCACCACCTGTAGGATAATACTCCTATCAACTTGATGGGAGAAAGAAAATGGCT
>JAHXHF010000097.1 GCA_025656895.1 gamma proteobacterium symbiont of Bathyaustriella thionipta | reverse complement strand
TTTAGCCATTTTCTTTCTCCCATCAAGTTGATAGGAGTATTATCCTACAGGTGGTGGCTCAGTAGCTGAGCCTTAGGGGTAATCAGGAAACTATATGCCATGTTCGGAGGAGATAAAAATGAGTTCAGCAACACAGAAATTCGGTGAAGTCTGTACCTTCTGCACCCTGGGTGCCATCATCCTGCTATCCGCAATCAGCGTAGCTGTAATAGCCTGGGTTATCAGCCTTTAACCCCGCGAGCCTGTTCGAATAAATAACCGGCAAAAAAAAGCGGGCTAAAAAGCCCGCTTTTCTATGTCGTGATGACACTCACTCAAGCAGCGGCATGATTTCCGAAGTTTGAGGTATCTTTATTTTCGCCATCCGCATAGCCTGCTTCATAATCCTCGGTCACGCGCTGTTCCTCGCGCTTAGGATTCTGCAGGTAGCCACCCTGCCAGCCTTGAATATATTCTTCAGAACAATTCATTTGTTCCATCTTGGTTACTGCTTCGTAATAGGTCTGATCCATGTGCGATCTCCGCGTTCAATAAATTCCGAATTCAATTTTGCCAGTTTCTGCCCATTTTACAAGCAAATACTGACCCCCATTAAAAGTAATCAGCGCCATCAACGACTTTCGGCCAAGGCCGAAACTTTTAGATGACCCGATAAATCACGGTAGAATACATCCTTTTACAGATGTTTTCCAGTATAAGTATTCTCTTTTCTTACGGAACCGTTGTAAACTGAGAATTATCAACATTTGCTCAAATTTTTCACAATTATTTGCTTTATCATCAATTTTTTTCTGGTCGACTTCATAATATCCTGAAGTCGTTTCATAATGTTGATTTTGCGCTTAAAGCAGCTTTGGATACATGGTTGAGACATTCAAAAAAAGCTTGTATGTATTCTCTCAGCCTGTAGAAATAATAACTGCCAGGAGTCTGTCGGACTTAGGGGTTCGTAGCGAGGCGAGTGGGAAATCGAGGGCAGTTTTTCGATCTTTTGAGGCGCATAGTGGGTCTACGCAACGAAAAAGATCGGAAAAATGCACCGATTTCCCATCGCCGCAGTAGAATCAGCCTAAGTCCGACAGGCTCCTTGATTCGTTGACATTTTTTATTTATTAATCAGATTAGGATCACTATGCGTCCGTTACAACTCTCCAGCATCCTGGAAAAAGAATTCAACAGCATGGCCAGCGGCCACCACACTCCGGTTATGTTGTGGGGGCCACCCGGCGTAGGCAAATCCCAGCTTATTACCCAGATCGGTGAGCAACACCAGGTTGAAGTCATTGATATTCGCCTCTCACAAATGGAACCCAGTGATCTGCGTGGCATCCCCTTTCGGGTTGATGACAAGGTGGAATGGGCCATCCCCTCCATGCTACCTGATTCCGGGCGTCACGGAGCGCAGGGAATATTATTTCTGGATGAATTGACCTCTGCGCCCCCCAGTGTATCTGCCGCTGCTTATCAATTGATTCTGGATCGTAAATTAGGCGCTTATCAGATACCCCCCGGCTGGGCCATCTTTGCCGCCGGTAACCGCCAGGGTGATCGTGGCGTTACCTATACCATGCCGGCGCCCCTGGCCAATCGCTTTTCACATTTTGAATTTGAAACCCATCTGGATGACTGGGTGGCCTGGGCCTATGCACATCATATTGATGAACGGGTTATCGCCTTTCTGCGTTTTCGTCCGGAATTACTGTTTGATTTTGATCCGGCGCATAATCCGGTAGCTTTTCCGTCGCCACGCAGTTGGGAATTTGCTCACCGGGCCCTGCAAAAATTCCAGCCTCATTCCAATCTGCTGCAAGGTGCGTTACAGGCCTGCGTGGGGCCGGCCGCCGGTGTGGAACTGAATGCGTTTGTCGGCAGTCTGGATCAAATGCCGGATCTGGATGCCATCCTGCGTGGTGAAGAAGTGCCTGTACCCACTGAAATTGACCTGCAATATGCGGTGGCTGCGGCGCTGGTGGGACGCGCCATCAAAGCCAGAGAGCAAGCCGATGAAGCCAACATACTGGGGCATATCCTGAACTATGCCGGTCGCTTTCCGCAACGGGAAATGGGCGTCATGCTGGTATCTGATATGCACCGTGCCATCGGCCAGGCCTTGTTTGAAGTGGCCGAATTTTCCGACTGGGCGCAATCCATCAGTGATGTCATGCTGTACAGCTGATGTCTGAACACCTGGAAACCAAACTGGCAGCGGCCAGAACCCGGCTGATACTGGACAAACCCTTTCTGGGCGCTCTGGTTCTGCGGCTGCCCATGATAGCGGCCAACCCCGACTGGTGCCGCACTACAGCCACGGATGCGCGCAAATTTTATTACAACCCTGCATATATAGTGTTTGAACGAAAACGATTAAACCCTAAGAAAAACAATAATCTATATACTGTTCAGTGGACTAAAGATTATAATGCCTGTAT